>JANMZB010000322.1:0-12628 GCA_031382725.1 Sphingobacteriaceae bacterium
CGCAACTTTCAAAAACAAACGGACAAGATGATGGACGGTGGCTTTTTATAAACGGAAACAACACTCCGCGAATAGCGAGAATAAACCTCGCCACTTTTAAAACAGAAGAGATTATTGAACTTCCAAACGTAGGCGGTAATCACGCTTCTCCGTTCTGTACCGAAAATACAGAATACATTGTGGGTAACACCCGATTCAGTATTCCTTTGGATGCTACGAAAGATGCTTCCATCGAAACATACAAACAAAATTTCAAGGGTGCCGCTACTTTCATAAAAGTCGACAAGGCAAAAGGCACCATGAACATCGCATTCCAGTTGGTTATTCCTGGTTACAATTATGACCTTGCGAGAGCCGGTAAAGGTGTATCGAAAGACTGGATTTTCTTCTCAACTTATAACACCGAACAGGCAAATACCTTGCTTGAAGTAAATGCCAGTCAGCGCGATAAGGATTTTATAATGGCTGTGAACTGGAGAAAAGCTGAAGAACTAATAGCGCAGGGAAAAGGAAAAAAGGTTCCCGCGAAATATGCTCATAACGTGTGGGATGAGAAAACCCATTCAGCAACATCAACTATCAAACAAGATGTATTGATGTTAGATGTGCAGCAATATCCGGGTATTGTTTATTACATCCCATGTGCAAAATCTCCTCATGGTGCCGATGTTAGTCCGGACGGAGAATATATCGTAGCAAGCGGAAAGTTAGCCGCCGTAATACCGGTATTCTCGTTCAAGAAAATGCTGAATGCAATTGCAAATAAACAGTATGAAGACCAGCCTGCGGATATGGGAATTCCGGTTCTTAAATATGCTGCCGTGTTAGAAGGCGAAGTTGAAAAACCAGGTTTAGGCCCATTGCATACAGAATTTGATGACCAGGGTTTCGCTTACACCTCAATGTTCGTTTCTTCAGAAATTGTGAAATGGAAACTTGCTACCCGTGAGATAATAGACCGTATCCCAACCTATTATTCTATCGGTCACTTATCTGTACCCGGCGGCGATAACAAAAAGCCTTATGGTAAATACGTGGTGGCGTTGAACAAAATAACTAAAGACAGATATCTTGCAACAGGCCCGGAATTAACTCAATCCGCACAGTTAATTGATATCACTGGGAATAAAATGAATCTTCTGCTTGATTTTCCAACCATTGGCGAGCCACACTATGCTCAATCAATTCCAGCAGAGCTGATTACCAAAAACCAGGTTAAGTTCTTCAAATTGGAAGAAAATAATCACCCTTATGCTGTGAAATCAGAAAAAGATGCACGAGTTGTAAGGAAAGGGAATCGTGTAGATGTATATATGACGGCTATTCGTTCACACCTTGCTCCAGATAATATTGAAGGAATTAAACAAGGAGACGAGGTGTACTTCCACGTAACCAACCTCGAACAAGATTGGGACGTACCTCACGGATTTGCGGTAAAAGGTGCCAATGCAGCCGAGCTTTTAGTGATGCCTGGAGAAACTGCGACCTTAAAATGGACACCCGACAGAAGCGCAATTTTCCCATTCTATTGTACAGACTTCTGTTCTGCACTTCACCAGGAAATGTCAGGATATATCAGAGTGTCTCCGGCAAATTCAACAATACCAGTTTCATGGAAGCTTGGTAATAACCCTGTCGCTAAAAAATAGTGAAAGAATGAGGTTGTCTTAAAATGGAACGTCACCCTGAATTTATTTCAGGGTCTGAAAGCCAGATGCTGAAACGAGTTCAGCATGACATGTGTATAAAATAAAACGCCGAGTCATCCCGAACTTGTTTCGGGACCTCGCACTAGAAATAGTTTAAATAAGTGTGAGATGCTGAAACGAGTTCAGCATGACATAGACCTTTAGACGACCTCATTTTAAAATTTTCAATCATGATACAAAAGAGGTCAAGAATATTAATTGCGGTAAGTGCTTTACTGATGATAGGTGCTTACTTCCTGCCCTTGTGGCAAATTATTCTTGAGGCGCCTCAGTATCCTGAAGGTTTGGGAATGAAAATCTGGATTAACAACATCACGGGTAACGTAGACCAGATTAACGGTTTAAACCACTATATCGGGATGAAACACATTATTGTGAATGAATTTGTAGAGTTTAAAGTGCTTCCATATATTCTTGCAGGACTTATCCTGATAGGTTTGATTACTGCTTTAAAAGGCAGTTTAACCTGGTTATGGGTTTGGTTTTCGCTGCTTCTTCTCTCAGCGATAGTAGGGTTAACTGATTTTTATTTGTGGGAATATGACTACGGTCATAACCTCGACCCAATGGCAGCTATAAAAGTACCCGGTATGAATTATCAACCTCCATTAATTGGTTACAAGCAGCTCCTCAATTTTATAGCAGGCTCGTTTCCGGATATTGGTGGAGCAATTCTGGGTGTTGCAGGCTTTGTTGCCGGTGGCGTTTTATTTTTCGAGCAACGTTTAAAGATGAAAAGTAATGAAAAGTCTTAAAATTGAATTTCTCTTGTTTGTCTCCATATTACTCGTGGCTTGCAGTCGCGAACCGGAGCCAATCGCCTTTGGGGAGGATGCTTGCGAGCATTGCAAAATGACCATTATGGACCAGAAGTATGGTGCAGAAATAGTCACTTCAAAAGGTAAGATATTTAAGTTCGATGCAGCCGAATGCATGGTTGATTACATCAAACAAGCCCCTGATAATTTCAAGTTCGAAAAGGATATGTTCCTGACTGTAAACATTGCGGCTCCCGGCACTTTAATAGCAGCCGATAAAGCTTTCTTTTTAAAGGATAAAGCTTTTCAGTCGCCGATGGGAGGTAACCTGGCATCGTTTACATCGATGCAATTAGCGCAGAATAATCTTCAAAATGCCGACGGTAAAATTCTTAACTGGAACGAGCTCTTAAAACTGAAACGTTAATATCGATGATGAAGACCTTGCTATCTTTTATTTGCTTATCGCTTTTGAATCTTTCAATAGATGCGAAAACGATTGTTGTGGCTAAGGGTACTGCGGTTGCATCATTGAAAAAAGCAATAGAGCTTTCCGTAAACGGTGATACCATTTTGGTAAAGAAAGGAACTTATACTTCGCTCAATACCATCATCAACAAAGAAGTAACCGTAATTGGCCAAAACTACCCGGTGCTCGATGCAGAGTTAAAGGAAGAAGTGGTTACGATTTTGGCTAATCACGTAAAGTTTGATGGCTTTGTAATCAAAAACTCGAAGTCGGGGGATATGCGTGATTTTGCGGGGATACGCTTGCACAAAGTCCAAAACGTCACTATCAGTAACAATCATCTGGTTAATACCTTTTTTGGCATTTACTTATCCGATTCAAAAAATATTAAAGTTTATAACAACAAGGTTAAAGGAAGTCGCAAGTCAATTAATTCCGGTAACGGTATACATTTATGGCAGTGCAGCGGGGTTACAATTCAGAAGAATATTGTATCGGGACACCGTGACGGGATTTATTTTGAGTTTGTGAAAGCAAGTAAGATTGAAGGTAATATCAGTGCGAAAAATTATCGGTATGGTTTGCATTTTATGTTTTCGGACGACGACCAGTATCGGAAAAACACTTTTAAAAATAATGGCTCGGGTGTGGCGGTGATGTATTCGAAGCGCATTCTAATGCAGGAGAATCTCTTTATTGAAAATTGGGGAAGCTCCATTTACGGCCTGCTTTTAAAAGACATTACTCGCAGCAAGATAGAAGGAAACGTGTTCACACGAAATACTACCGGCATCTATATGGAAGGTTGCGAGGATATTTCTGTACAGAAGAACGACTTCAATAATAATGGCTGGGGAATACGGGTGCTGGCCAATTGTGTGCAAAACACCTTTGGAAAAAATAACTTCAAGGCTAATTCTTTTGATGTTACAACAAATGGCTCACTTGCTTTAAACCAGTTCAAAAATAATTATTGGGATAAATACGAGGGCTACGACCTTAATAAGGATGGCAAAGGCGATATTCCTTACCGGCCAATTAGTTTGTATGCCCAAATTATTGAGCAGATGCCTCAAAGCGTGATGTTGATGAGGAGTTTTATTGTAAATCTTTTAGACAAGGTGGAAAGAGCAATTCCATCGCTTACGCACGAGTCGGTGAAAGATGATTTTCCAAGCATGAAACAATGGCTGAGATAATTGAAATAAAAGGTTTAAAGAAATCTTTCGGTAAGCTGGAAGTTTTGAGTGGTGTGGATTGCGATTTTCCCAAGGGCAAAGTTATATCTGTTTTAGGGCCCAATGCTTCGGGTAAAACCACTTTAATAAAGGCCATACTTGGAATGGTTATCCCAGATGGGGGCCAGATTTTATTTCATGGTAAACCTGTTGCCGATACGTTCGAATATAAATCGAACATCGGTTATATGCCTCAAATAGGGCGTTATCCAGAAAATATGAAAATGGGGCAGCTGTTTGATATGATGCAGGATTTGAGGAAAATCAATATTCAGGATAATGACCTCATCCGTCTTTTTGAGCTCGAAAACATGTTCAATAAAGCGATGCATACCTTATCCGGGGGAACCCGCCAAAAAGTTAGTGCCGCACTGGCTTTTATGTTTAATCCTGAAGTTTTAATCCTCGATGAGCCAAGTGCCGGCCTGGACCCGCTTGCGGCAGAACATCTGAAGGACAAGATAAAGGAGCAGAAAGAAAAGGGAAAATTGATTCTGGTGACTTCTCATATCATGAGTGAGGTAGATGAAATTGCCGACTCTATTCTGTATTTATTTGAGGGGAAAGTAAGGTTTTATAAACCGCTCGAGCAAATTAAAGCCGAGACTGGTGAGAAGAAACTCGGTAAAGCTTTAGCCAGGATTTTGAATTAAGCTTATGTGGAAGATTGCTAAATATATAATTCTGGATATTGTAAAAAGCAAGGTGCTAATTGCTTATACTATCCTCTTAGCTGCGATTTCTACAACCATTTTTATGCTCGATGCCGACGTGACAAAAGGCTTGGTAAGCATCTCGACGGTGGTAATGATTATGATACCCCTGGTCAGCATTATTTTTGCCACAACTTATATCTTCAATGCCAGCGAGTTTACAGAGCTTTTAGTGTCGCAGCCTATCAGCCGCCGGGATATACTTCTCGGAAAATATATTGGGATTAGTACTTCAATTCTGGGTGCTTTTATACTCGGGGTCTGCGTTCCGGTTAGTTTGTTTGCATTCTCAGTTTCAGCACTTGTTCTGATGCTGGTGGGATGTTTATTAACGCTTACGTTTATCTCCTTGTCGTTCCTGGCATCAACTTTAACAAGCGACAAAGCCAAGGGCATTGGTTTAGCTTTAATGGTTTGGTTTTATTGCGCAATAGTTTTCGACGGACTTGTACTCTTGTTTTTGTTTGCCTTCAGCGATTATCCGCTAGAAAAAGCGATGATTTTATTTACCGCCTTAAATCCCATAGACCTGGGCAGGGTGATGGTTTTGCTACAGCTGGATATATCCGCATTAATGGGTTATACCGGTGCATTGTACCAGAAGTTTTTTGGCAGCGGCTACGGAATGATTTTTTCTGTAGTGTTACAGTTTTTTTGGATTATTATACCTTTGCTGTTCGCAGTTCGGGTTTTCAGGAAGAAGGATTTGTAAAATGTTCAGGAAGTTATTAGCGGTTCTTTTGATAGTTTGCCTGCAAAGTTTAAGCTTTGCCGGGTTGCTGGCCGTGCTTAGCTTCAAGGTTAACAGGGACTATATTGCCGCTAACATTTGTGAAAACAGGGCAAAGCCGAAGCTGAGTTGCGAGGGTAAATGCTACCTGGCCAAAACGCAGAAAAAAGCTACAGAACAAAAAGAGGCCAGCGACAACACCATAAAAGTCAGCTATTTCCTTGTGTCGGTAACGGAAAGTGTAACGCCGATTTTTGTTAGTAGTCCGAAAATCGATTATAATCAAGAAAACAACAATGGGCGGTCTAAAGGCTGGCCCAGACAATCCTTTCATCCCCCAGGAATTATTTAGAATTCTTCAGGTATCTGCTTTCGCAGGATATCTCTGAACGGTTTCTGTTTCTTCAGAATAACCGTTTCCTCAAAATTTTCAGGAATAATTTAAAAGATTCTAAAATGAAAAGACTAGTTCTTTTTGTGGCATTGCTTTGCGCATGCATAGGCGATACAATTGCCCAAACCATAAAAATACAAGGCAAAGTGGTAGATAAATTAACCGGCGAACCAATTTCTGGTGCTTCTGTCAAGATTAAAAATATAAATGCAGGCAAAACCGATGTTTCCGGAAGCTTTAAAATAAGCACTACTGAAGCCGACAGCATAATGATTACTTGTGCAGGTTTTAAAACCTGTTGCATTCACCCGCTCAGTATTTTGAATACCATTGAGATGGAGCAGGAAGTGCAGACTCTAAAAGAAATAGTAATTACCGCTGGCCGCGCAACAGAACGCAGACGGGATGCACCGGTGGCCCTGAGTACGCTTAGTACCATAACTTTTAAGGAAACCAAACCAACATCTCTCGACCAGGTGCTTAATAAAGCAAGCGGAGTTTTTATGGTGGATTTGGGTAATGAACAGCATCAGATGAGCATTCGTCAACCCATGACCACTAAAAGTCTTTTTCTCTATTTGGAAGATGGAATTCCGGTGCGTACAACAGGTTTATACAATCATAATGCTTTAATCGAGGTTAATATGGCTTCAATAAGGCAAATTGAAATACTTCGTGGTCCGGCTTCGGCAATGTATGGCGCAGAGGCAATTGGGGGAGCAGTGAATGTAATAACCTTATCGCCACCCGCAAATTCAACCGGCCAGTTAAGCGTTCAGGCAAATACCAATGGTTACAGGCGCACCGATATTCAATACGGAGATACTTATGGCAAAGCAGGGTTTTTATTTTCAGGGTACTACGCCAGCAATAACAACGGGAGGCTACAGCATAGTGATTTCAACAAGGCGGCTATCACGTTAAAAGGCAATTACAATTTCAATAACAGCACCCGCCTGATAAATAGCTTTTCATACAATAATTACTATAGCGACATGTTTGGCGCATTAGACAGCAGTCAATTTGCCGGGCGTAATTTTTCGTCTTTAAACGAATTTACCTTTCGGAAAGTAAAGGCACTGCGTTTCAAATCCCAACTCAATCATCAATGGAATGAGTTTGCAGAAACAAAGGCCTCATTGGTTTATAGAAACAACAGTATTGACCAGAATCCATCCTACAGAATCAAAAATGATTACCGCCGCGTATCGGGCAATACTTTTAAAGGAAATCCACTAAAAGCGCATGGCGAAATCAACACCAGTCAATTTAATACGTTTGCCTTCTTCCTGCAACACGACCAAAAGCTGGAGAAGACCAAAAGCAAAATAAGTGCGGGTTTAAACGTTGATTTCAGTCCATCTCATTTCTATTCAAACTATATTAAAATCGACAAAAACGAGGCGGGCTATTATACCGGTTATTCAAATACCGATTCGGCTTTAAGCCACTACGCTACAGATATTACAAACCTCGCATCATACCTAAATTTTAATCAGGATATCATAAAAGGACTAAAACTGGTGGCAGCCTTGCGTTACGATTATTACCATTACAACTATCAAAATAACTTGTCGGGCGCATCCTTTTCGGGCGCTCCGTCTACTAAAAATCAATTTCAGACCGTAACGCCTAAACTTGGTTTCACCTACAACTATAAAAGCATCGGGTTCTATACAAATTACAGTCAGGGGTTTGTGCCCCCGCAAATCAGCGAATTATATCAGGGTGTAAAGGTGCCTTATCTCTCACCACAAACTTTTTTCAACTCTGAAGTTGGTGGGTGGCTGGAACTTAACAATGGAAAAATATTTGCCGACTGGAGTATTTACAGCATGAAAGGAACCAATGAAATTATCTCTGTTTTAGCTGATGACGGCACTTTCAGAAATGAAAATGCAGGTAAAACGCTTCATCAAGGGTTTGAATACGGGATAAACTACAAACCTTCTAACGAGTGGAAGCTAAGAGCCGGAGCCGCAAACGCCCGGCATGTATTTGTTCGGCATATCGAGAAAGGAATTAATTATAATGGAAAGATGATGGCTGGTGCCCCTCGTTTTCTTTTAAATGGCGAGGCTTCCTTTAAACCGACGTTCATCAAAGGGCTGCGAGCTAGTTTGGAATGGCAGCACCAGAGCAACTATTGGCTTGACAACGCGAACTCCAGAAAATATAATGGCTTTGATGTTTTTAACTTTCGCACCGGCTACCAGTTTAAGCACTTTGAAATCTGGCTAAATGTGCTAAATGCCACCGACCGCTATTATTCAGTTGCCGCAAGTAAATCGGCTTCGGGCTATAGTTATAACCTCGGTCAGCCGCGAACATTTAATACGGGGATAGCTTATCAGTTGAAGTAAGATTATAGGATTATGTATTTAAATCGCATTGTCTGAAAACGATAGAATTATTATTATTCCGCTCATAGCCGCGGAGAGGCCTAGTCGTTATTGATTTTCTTTTCATTGTTTTTAAAGGAATCAATGAGGGCTGCGCCGTATTGGCTTGGCCCAAAAGGACCAATGCCGAGCCTTAAGCGAGACCATTTATACCAATAAAACAATAAACAACAATATATAAACCCAAGCACAGAACGAAGCTTCCACCGCACCAGGCAAACTCCCGGCCCGCCGTTCTGCGCAACCCTACGCACCCTGCGTTTACTTGCACGTTTATCGCTTGCGTAAACGTTTTCCTGACATTTGTAAAAGGTGATTGAAAAAAACAAAAATCAATATTAATTTTTCAAGCACCTAATTGCGAACTAAATACATAATCCTATAAGATTATTTAGAAATTTTATTAATGAAGGGAATTTTAGAAAGAGTAAGACTGTTTGAAAAAACCCACAATAGTCAGATATGTCTTTACTTATGTTATGATGACAACCTATATCTTTGAAATCAGATCAGTCATTGAAGTTAAAGGCAATGTGAACCAGAAGTCACTGCCTTCTCCGAGCACGCTTTCAACCCCTATTTCTCCATCATGTCTCTTCACAATTTCCGAGCTTATATACAGCCCTAAACCCAAACCTGAGTACTGGCTGCCCTTATAATCCGCACGGTAATAACGTGTGAATAAATGCGGAATCTTATCTGGTTCAATGCCATTGCCGGTGTCTTTTACTGATATCTTCACCCTGTCATTTAGTTGCTCTGCTTTAATAACTATTTGTGGCGAATCAGGAGCGTATTTGAGGGCATTGTTTACCAGGTTTACAACTACCTGCTCTATTCTATGTTCATCTGCATTTACCATTAATGCTTTATCTCCTTCCATTACAAGCTCACAAGAACCGTCGAGGTGTATATGCTGACAACAGTTATCTATCATTTCTGAAATTACAAAGGTTGTTTTAGTCAGATGAAGCTGACCCTCCGCCATTTTAGAGACGTTTAGTAAATCATCTACCAAAGTGCCGATTCTTTCCATGCTTCTGTTGGCTTGATTAACAAACCTTGGCAGTATCTTAGATGAAGGGTTGTTTTTAATTCTGTCAATCAGCTGAAGAGATGCCCTGAGTGTAGTGATAGGAGTTTTTAATTCATGACTTGCTATAGTAAGAAAATCATCCTTCTGAGATAAGAGATTCCGTTGCTCAGTTATATCAGTATTTGTGCCCAGCCAGCGAATGATTCTGCCTTCGTCATCCTTAAAAGGTACTGCTCTTGACAAAAACCATTTGTATTTTCCATCAGCACCCCTTAAAGGAAAAGTGTCTTCCCAGGTTTCGCCCTTTAAAGCTATGTCTGTATAAAATTTCTTCAGTACTCTTTCTATATGGTCAGGGTGATGAACTTTTTGCCAGCCATTGCTCATCATATCTTCAGGAGTTGTACCTGTATATTCAAACCATCGCTTGTTATACCAATAACAAACCCCTTTGTCATCAGCCATCCAGGCTAGCTGTGAAATATTATCGGCGAGTGTCTGCAGGTTTTCTTCACTCTCCTTCAGTTTAGTTCTCGAAAGGATAAGATCCTCATTTGTTGCCTTTAACTCTTCATTGATGGCGGCAATTTCCTCATTTATCGAAAGTAGTTCTTGGTTTGCAGCTTGCAATTTTTCTGCTTCGCTTATGGATGAAAACCGTAATTCTATTTCATCCATAACAACTTTGGCCAGGCCCTCTAAAACCAATTCATCTTCTTTTGAAAACTTTCTTGGGGTCTTATCAAGAACACATAGTGTGCCTATTCGAAATCCGTCATGTGTAGTTAAAGGAGCCCCGGCATAAAATTTCAACCCAAATTCCCCTGCTACGTTGGGATTAGTCAGCAAACAAGGCTCTTTGGGTGCATCTTCAAAAACTGTAACCTCCGGTTTCAGCACAGCCAATGAACACAAGCTTACACCTCTTGAAGTTACTTTTGCATCGCCCATCCCAATATTAGCCTTAAAAAACACTTCATCTTCATCTACAAGGGAGATTAAGGAAATGGGAACTTTGAAAATTTGACTAGCTAGTCGGGCAACGTTGTCAAATGATCCCTCTGGGGGGCTTCCCAATATCTTGTATCTTTCGAGAGCTGCTAAACGCTGCTTATCATTATCAGGGATGATATTAATCCCAAAGGTATTTGTCATTTTTAAGGGCCTGTTATTGATGGATGGCAATTATTTTTTGTCATTCATGTAAAGAAAAGAAGTATTAATACTTATTGTTTTAAGAGATTTGGTAAATCTGTGGTAGATAAGTGATGAAGAATAACTTGATACTTTAACCCTATTTATAAAACAGCTTTTCACTACATTAAATAAGAATTTAGTTCTTATTTTAGTCGCTGAACAAGGGGCCATAGCATTTAAATGCCACTCAGCCATGGCCTCTCCGATAAAAAGAAATATGCTTAAAATATTTGATCTTACTAAATTCAAAATCGTTTTTTATCACCGCCTGCTGATTCTTTTTCTTGCGGTATTCCTCGCCTCGCTTACCCAGGCACAAACCAAATTGCCTTTCCCAAAAGAGGTTAAACGCATTTTATTCCTGGGTAACAGCATTACCTATTCGGGCAAGTACATTACCGATATTGAGGCTTATTTTATTACACATTACCCAAATCAACGCTACGAATTTATAAATGCGGGTTTACCGAGCGAAACCTTATCCGGACTGAGTGAGCCCGGACATGCAGGTGGTGGATTTCCACGCCCCGATTTACACGAACGCCTCGGTAGGGTATTAAACCAAATTAAACCCGACCTGGTTTTTGCCTGTTATGGCATGAACGATGGTATTTATTTGCCTTTAGATGCCGCCCGTTTCGGGGCCTTCCAAACGGGGATCAAATGGCTCCACACCGAACTTGAAAAAAGCGGGGTTAAAAGGATTATCCACTTAACACCTCCGGTACACGATGATAAAACCCTTGGCACAAAAGGGTATAATCTGGTCTTAGATAAATATTCAGAATGGCTATTGAGCCAAAGGGATTCGCTTAAATGGGAAGTAGCCGATATTCATACGCCCATGACCCGTTACCTGGAAACCAAAAGGCAAACCCAGGCAGATTTTAAGCTGGCTAATGATGGCGTACATCCCAACGAATTAGGCCACTGGCTCATGGCCCGCGCTACGCTGGAATATCTCGGCGAAAAAGCAGGGGAGGCTCCGGATGTATTAAGCACCATGGCGGCCCAGCCTCGTGGAAAAGAGATTTTCGGATTGGTAGCCCAACGGCAGGCCATTATGAAAGATGCCTGGATCTCAGCCACGGGCCATAAGCGGCCTGGAATGCCGCCAGGGCTGCCTTTGGCTGAAGCCCAACAAAGGTATGAGCAGTTGGAAAAGCGTCTGCAATCTACTTTAAAAGGTACGGCGGCTGTAAGAGTTCGGGTAGCCTGTATCGGCAACAGCATAACGCAAGGGGCCAGGTTAACTTCCCCGCAGATAGAATCCTATCCGGCACAATTGCAAAACCTGTTGGGCCTGGATTACGAAATTTTAAACTTTGGAGTAAGTTCTAAGACCGTGATGCAGACCGATAATTCTTACCGTGCTACACCACAATATCAGGAAGCCCTTGCCTCTAACCCCGATATAGTAATTATAAAACTTGGCACCAACGACAGCCGGTCGCCTTATAAATTCAAAATTGAACAGGATTTTGTTACGGAGTACAAAAAATTGGTGCAGAGTTTCCGCGAATTGCCATCCAAACCAAGGATTATTCTGACCCTGCCTGTAGCTTCTTATCTCAGCGATACAGCCCGGCAACACGATGCTGTTATATCGGGAAAGATTACATCCGGCATTCGGAAGGTAGCTTTTGATGAAAAGCTTGAACTGGTAGATCTGCATTCTATTACCCTGGAAAAGCCGGCATTGTTTCCCGACCAGCTGCACCCTAATGCTGCGGGCGCATCGCTGCTGGCGAAACGGTTGGCCGGCTATTTAAAAAATAAAACCGTTTCTGATTTCGATATTTTTAAGAAACTGAAGCAGCCCTACAAGGTAGATAGTTATTACGGATACGATTGTGCTAAATTTAAATTAGCAGGCCGGGAGGCATTCATTGTAAAGCCCCGGGTGGTTGCCAAAGGGCAGCCCTGGGTATGGCGGGCACGTTTTTTTGGACACGAGGCACAAACTGATATCGCTTTATTAG
>JANMZB010000335.1:0-1294 GCA_031382725.1 Sphingobacteriaceae bacterium
GTTTTCTGTTACCTGCACTGGATTTGATTCCTTTAAGACTTTAAGTGGTACCCAAGTAGATGTACCATCATTCCATAGTACAAGAAGTTTCCATCCTTATGTTGTCCATTTTAAATGCGGATTGGCAGCATCTGAACCTTCGACATGCATGTTCTCAATCGAAACAGCGGTTGAGTCGGACTCATGATCTAATATCTCGTCAAGAAGGATAAATTGATTTCCCTCATCGTCTACTTGCGAGTATAATGATTCTGCAATTAAATTAGCTGTGTATTCCTGCTCCGTTCCATCAGGGAATTGAACCGCGTATACTCTTGTGTCTAACAATGGATTATTGTTGGAGTGACCGATAGTATTCCCATTGTTCTCTTGTTTTCTTTTAATGACTCGGGCCAACACCAAATTGTACCCTTTCGATAATAAAAATTGTGCCGAAATATAGTTGTTGAATGTTTCTGCATCAAAGTCTTCAGCTTCAGGTTGCAGATAGTCAGCATCAAACGATTCAAAGGCCGGATCCACGACATCGAGGTGTCGTGTAGGATTACAATTGACGCTTAAAATGTCGTTGGTACCACGATCGAATCTCTCAGACACAGTTTTGTCGAATTTCTGTAGACTGTCCTTCAGACGCTGTGTAGAAAACTCATCGTCGGGTATGGTCTGAACGGTTGTGCGAGAAATCGGCTCACCCGATTCGGTAAGTATCCAGTAGCATAATGCTTGACCAACACGGTGAGAGACGCCTAGCCATCGTCCAAGAACCCCCCCCGCGTGGCTCAGGAAAATCAGATGAATGGTAGTAATAGACGGGTTGGTAGAAGGAAAACTCAGTCCACTCTGAAATATCAGGTGTGTCCCCGGTGACTAATTCATGTGGTGTGCGACCATTGAGGGAAGGAAGACCAAGCGCTGTTCGGGACCGCAATTCAGAAACATATTCCAAGCAAAAATCCCATAAGCGCTTATGAGCGCCAGACCGGTGCATAATCCTTGTAACTTGCTTTTTCAGCTCTCGAATTTCGGCTTCAGCCCGATTTTGCCATGGACTGTGTGGTGCGACAATTGTTTGCTTGATACCACCGTGTTTATCTCGTATTTATTTCCAGTGTCCGAGTGTCATTTCTTTGGCACCATCAGTATGTAGAGATGTAGGCACTCCGACATCAGAAAACAGAGTGCTGAGCGCATTACCAGCCATTGATTTGCTCTTCATCGGGTAAACTCGTGAGAACCCAGTGTCATTCACAAAGACCTGACTGCAGCTATATCCACGTATTGATTTGGTAGATAC
>JANMZB010000366.1:0-1446 GCA_031382725.1 Sphingobacteriaceae bacterium
AGGTCAATTATTTATTAAAGGATTGATACATAAATATGAAACAACAAAACAAGAATTTGTTTATTGGAAAACACCAAGGCATTGTCCATGCATTTAAGAGTAAAAGTAAATCTTCGATGAAAACACAAATAGCAAAGAGAATGTTTGATGAAAAAGAAGATTTAATCATTTCCAACACTATTGACTTAAAAAGCACTGGAAAACATCGCCGTACAAAATTGAACAATAAAACAAAAAAAATCGCAATCATGAAGAAGGCTGTCATCTCCAGAGCCCCATCGACAAAAATGTATTTTTTGACAGGAATTATCGACCCAGTGTTTAATGATTCTATTACAAAAAGTGATGGAGCAATTAAATTGTTGAACGTACATCAAGAATTAAACATAACAAATACTGTAACTGGGTCAACATTCATGGAGTCGCCAGTCACACCGGTATACATTCTCGTGCCGCGTGACAAAATAGTGGGTAACACTAGTAGCCCACATACTGACGTGTTAAGTTTGAAAAAGATATTGATTCATTGTAATAAAATGAAACAACGAGGTGTGGAACGAAGTGGAATATCCGCAAGGTATACTACAATGGGAGTACACTGTAACCGAAATAAACCAGGTTTAAGCAACTCCAAGATACCTGCCGAATGTGAAATTGAGATTACCCATATTAATAAGATGTTAAATCGTGGTTTACATTTTGCAAAAATGTATTTACCGTTCGGATTGTTAGACACATTAAAAAAGGTGAAATGGATTGCCAACAACAAGTCTTCATTTTTTAAAAAGGAAAAATTGACGAATGAGCAAATGAATAATGTGTGGTCAAGTATGGCGACATCATGCAACTACATTAGTCCATCGCACACTGATAAAGATGCTTTTTTAAGTTGTTTGATGGTAACCCATGTACCTTCGGGTACTGAAATGAAAAAACAAAAAACAATTCTGAATATGGGGGTTGCTGTGTACTTTTGCTTTCCTGAACAAGCAATTGCTGTGGCATTACGTCCTGGGGATATTTTATTTTTCAACCCATTACATCATCATTGTCTTAGCCAACGTACTATGGAATATATTAATGAAGACGTGTATGTGACCTCATTTTATATTAAAACCGCAGAAATGGGAGGAAATGACAACAAATCGGCTTAAATAAATATTTACAATCTCGTCAATATTTAGAGAGTTACAATCGGTTCGAAGTGAATTAAGGAATGGATAATAGTTGGTTTGACTATAATATTTGGATGAAATGGTAAAACGATTGATGTTCAGTTGACATTGATTAATGTATAAATGAGTAAGATGTGTTTCGGTAGGGTAATTGGATGAACCTTCACCACTACAATAATGTAGTGGTTGATTATTTATTGGGTGTCTGTGAAATAGGACGCCCACGTTTCTTTTTTCTTTATGAGTATTATGCTGGATGACATATTCCTTT
>JANMZB010000375.1:0-21042 GCA_031382725.1 Sphingobacteriaceae bacterium
TGCCGCTACACAAGCGCCACACTGAATACAAGTTGCAGAGTTAAATGCCTCGTCAGAAATTACTTTCGGAATCGCAATCTCATTCGCATCCGGCACACCCCCGGTGTTTACAGATACATAACCTCCCGCTTGCTGAATTCTATCAAACGCAGAACGGTCAACAGCTAAATCCTTTATGACAGGAAAAGCAGTAGCGCGCCACGGCTCAATGGTAACGGTCTCGCCATCTTTAAAACTGCGCATATGCAGCTGGCAAGTCGTAATAGCTCGTTTCGGCCCGTGCGCCCGGCCATTGATATATAAAGAACACATCCCGCAAATCCCTTCGCGACAATCGTGGTCGAAATGGATAGGGTCTGTTCCTTTTTTTACTAAGTCTTCGTTTACTACATCAAGCATTTCCAGAAATGACATATCCGGAGAAATATTCTCTGCTTTGTAAGTAACAAATCCTCCCTTGTCGTCGGAGTTTGTTTGTCTCCACACTTTAAGGGTTAAATTCATGTTTCCGATCATTTGATGTTAGATATGAGATATGAGATGTTAGATTTGAGACCTTGCCGGTGCTTAAAATCACATCCAAACCATCAGTTTAATATATTTTATTTTTCGATGTTTAGATTTACGACTTTGAGCGCAGCATTTGTTGAAAAGCATAATTCATCTTTTGCAGTTCATCAATCTGGCTTAATAGTTTATCTAAAAGCTCGTTGTTTAATAAATCTAGTTTATTGGATATTACAAGTTGTGTTTGTAGTTCGTATGATGAACCGTTAGCAATACCTAAAAAGTTATTGAACTCTTTGGGTGAATTTCTGCCAGCCCCTTCGGCAATATTTGATGGTATTGAAACAGCTGCTCTTCTCGACTGACTTGTTAAACCAAAACGCTCATCTATTGGAAAATTGGAAGTTGCTTTATAAACATCAACGCTTAAGTCGATTGCTTTATTCCAAATCTTAAGTTCCTTTAAATTATTCATGATTTAATTTTTTACACCAGTCTCAAATCTAACGTCTCAAATCTCCCTATTTATAACTTCTTTGAGTCAACTTCACATTTTCATATACCAGTGGCTCTTTGTTCAATTGCTCCGGCATATTTTCGCCTGTAAACTCCCATGCTGCTACGTATGCAAAATTCTCGTCATCGCGTAAAGCTTCACCCTCCTCAGTCTGACTTTCTTCACGGAAGTGCCCGCCACATGATTCTTTGCGATTTAACGCATCATCTATCATGAGTTCGCCCAGTTCGATAAAATCTGCAACCCGACCGGCTTTTTCTAATGACATGTTAAGCTCTTCGTTCTTGCCAACTACAATTGCATTCTTCCAAAAATCAGCTTTAAGCTGTTGAATAAGGCCTTTTGCTTTGGTTAGTCCGGCTTCGTTACGAGCCATGCCACAGTATTCCCACATAATAATTCCTAACTCTCTGTGGTATTCGTCAACGGTTTTGGTTCCTTTAAGTGATAACAATTTATTCAATCTGTCTTCAACCTGTTTTTGTGCTTCCGCGAAAGCGGGATGCGAGGTATCAACCGGTTTCGGACCGATTCCGGCTAAGTAATCGCCTAAAGTATATGGTATCACGAAGTATCCGTCGGCTAACCCTTGCATCAGAGCCGAAGCTCCTAAGCGGTTTGCACCGTGGTCGGAGAAATTACATTCGCCCAAAGCATATAAACCCGGAATAGTGGTTTGCAAGTTGTAGTCCACCCAAAGTCCGCCCATTGTATAGTGAACTGCCGGATAAATGCGCATCGGTAATTCGTACGGGTTCTCATCAGTAATCTGATAATACATATCGAATAAGTTGCCGTATTTCGCCTGAATAGCCGGCTGACCTAAACGATTAATCGCATCAGAGAAATCTAGGTAAACCGCTTTACCGGAGCCACCCACACCACGACCATCATCTACAGCTTCTTTTGCGTTACGCGATGCCACATCACGGGGAACTAAGTTTCCAAATGATGGATATTTACGCTCCAGGAAATAATCCCTGTCCTCTTCTTTTACTTCGCTTGCTTTTAGTTGTCCTTTACGGATTTGCTCGGCCATTGCCTGAGTTTTCGGAACCCAAACACGACCGTCGTTACGTAAAGACTCAGACATTAAAGTCAGTTTCGACTGATGGTCGCCACTTACCGGAATACAAGTCGGGTGAATTTGCGTGTAACACGGATTTCCGAAGAAAGCACCTTTTTTATGTGCCCGCCAGATAGCAGTTGTGTTACTACCCATTGCGTTTGTAGAAAGGTAGAATACGTTTCCGTAACCACCTGTAGCTAAAAGAACCGCATGTCCGGCATGAGTTTCAAGCTTGCCTGAAATCAAATCGCGGGTGACAACTCCTTGAGCTTTACCATCAACTACAACCAGTTCGAGCATTTCGTGGCGGTTGTACATCTTTACTTTACCCTCATGAATTTGACGGTTAAGAGCCGAGAACGCGCCTAATAATAATTGCTGTCCGGTTTGACCGCGAGCATAAAATGTACGCGAAACCTGCGAACCACCGAAAGAACGGTTATCTAACAAGCCTCCGTATTCACGTGCAAACGGAACACCTTGAGCAACGCATTGGTCGATAATGTTTACCGATTCTTCAGCTAAACGATGGACGTTAGCTTCACGGGCACGGTAATCACCACCTTTTATGGTATCGTAAAATAAGCGATAAACACTATCCCCGTCATTACGATAATTTTTTGCAGCATTAATACCACCTTGTGCAGCAATTGAGTGCGCACGACGCGGGCTATCCTGGAAACAGAAAACTTTTACATTATAACCTAACTCGGCAAGTGATGCAGCAGCCGAAGCACCTGCCAGGCCACTTCCAACAACTATAACTGTGTATTTCCTTTTATTAGCAGGATTAACAAGCTTTAGGTTGAACTTATGTTTAGACCACTTTTCAGCTAAAGGTCCCTCCGGTATTTTAGAATCTAAAATCATCGCAGAATTTATTTGTACCCCTTAAATAAGGTTTATTTGTTTTAAATAAATATAAATTGGCATTGCCGCAAAAAGTGCGGGAATGATAATGGTAAATGCCCATAATCCCAGAAATTTAATAGCCGGGAAATATTTATTATGGTCAAAACCTATAGTTTGAAATCCACTCTGAAAGCCGTGATATAAATGGAAAGCCAGTGCAATCATTGATAAAACATACAGAGCCACGTACCATAACTGACTAAAAGCCTCCAATACTACTTTATAAAGGTCTTTTGCAACAACTACCTGTACTCCGTTTTGTGCATCTATGTACGAAGAGTGCATCAATTCAACACCCGACGCTTGTAACTCAGTAACCTTTACCGCATTTGGGTTTTGAAGTTCGGTAATATATTGCGTGTAAGGCAGAGCGCCATTATGATATTCCCACCAGAAGGTTTTCATGTGGATAACGATGAAAACTAAAAGGATGGTTCCTAAAATTCCCATGTTTCTTGAACTCCATGAACTATTAGCCGCTCCATTATACTGGGCGTAACCTATTGGACGGGCTTTTTTGTTTTTTAAGTTTAATAAAAGCGCATAACCTGCGTGTAGAATTATGGATGCGTAAAGAAGATAGGAAACAATTTTTATTGGCAAATTATGAGTCATGAAAAATGAATACTCATTAAATGCCTTGCCTGCGTCATCTTTAAACAACTGTAGGTTTCCGATAAGGTGGACAATGAGAAACAGGCTTAGAAATAATCCTGTTAAGCTCATTATCAATTTCTTTCCTATACTCGAAGAGAAAGTTTTAGTGAAACTGCTCATTACTTGTGCTCGATTTAATAATTAGAGATGCAAAAGTATTCAAAATGGGCCTACTTATATAACCGATTTGGGATTACGAAAGGGATTTGATTTATTTAGAAACGTTCTAAAAAAGAGGAATTTTCACAACCTTGTTTTCCAGAATCCCAAAAATGCTGTCACTTTCTTCAGTTTTTAGGCAACATTTTCCGGTAAATTTTCCGAAAGCAGGTAAAATTCCAGCTGATTTTCCAAAATAAAAGCATGAAAGTAAGATACTTTGTCGACCTCGACCTCGTAGTTTGACTGCCGGATGAATATGTCCGCTTAAAATGTAGTGATCGGACTTAGGAAGTTTATCATAATCCTTTTTATCGTGAACAAATAAAAACGGGCCCAGGGTAAATTCTTTAAATACTTCAAAATTTGCCTGCTTATAATATTCTTGTTCTAATATATCATGGTTTCCTTCAATCAGGATCATTCTTAGATCTTTAAAAAGCTCTCTCCAAAGTTGCAGCCAGTTCCAATCATTGTTCATATCGCTATGGAACAAGTCGCCAAGAAAAATAAGTTTATCAGGTTTGTAATCGTGAATCAGATCGGCTAGTGTGGCTAATTCTTCTTGTTCCATTAATTTGGGAACTGCGATGCCAGCTTTTCTAAAGTGCCCAACTTTCCCGATATGAAGATCGGACACGATGAGTGCTTTTTCATCTTCCCAGTAAATGGCCTTTTGGGGTATAAGAATTAAAGTTTGATCTAGTAATTTCCATCGCAATCCAATCGATCTCATTCAGTAAAAATAAAAAAGCCTTCCGTTTAATAACGAAAGGCTTGTATTAAGATTTTAATAGTTTTATTGAACAACAGGGAATGTCACCATAAATCTAGCTCCATCGGTTGTAACGCCATCAATGCGCATCATATTGTTTCTGGATGCTACAACAGCGGTTTCAATGTCTTCAACTTTATTAACGGGTTTGCCATTAATATTTGTAATGATGGTTCCTTTAGTGATTGAATTTTCATAAAGTAAACCACCCGGACGAGAACCAGCCACCATTACACCAGAGCTAACTCTAAACCGTTGTTTCTGCGCCGGAGTTAAGGAAGCAAAATTACCTCCAAGGGATGATAAGATCGCGTTAGCTTCAGCACTGTTTGTATTCGATGCAATGTTTACAGAGCTTTCACCTTTTAACACAACCGATGTAGTGCGCTCATTACCATCTCTCAGGTAAGATAAATTGAGTTTATCGCCAGGACGAAGCCGACCAACCCGCTCTTGCAAATCTGATGAAGACTGTATTTTATTACCCTCAACTTTAGTGATGATATCGCCTTTTTTCAAACCTGCAGACTGCGCGCCACCACCTTCAAGAACTTCGTTTACATACAATCCGCTTATTTGGGTTACTCCAAGTTCTTTCGCCCGGCTTGAATTAAGTTCGTTGAAAGTAACACCAATAAAACCTCTTTTAACACTACCAAACTTGATAAAGTCGTCCATTATTTTTTTGGCCAGGTTTACGGGAATCGCAAATCCATAACCTTCGTAATTTCCACTTTGCGAAGCAATAGCTGCGTTTATACCAACCAATTCCCCTTGAGTATTTACCAAGGCACCGCCGCTGTTACCACGATTTATGGCTGCATCTGTTTGTATGAAAGATTCAATTGCAGTGTTTGCGCGGGGCTGTTCGTTATTCCTGTAATTTCTTGGATTATTATTTTCTCCTAAAATTCCAATGCTTCTGCCTTTTGCACTCACAATTCCGGCAGTAACAGTACTTTGTAGCGTTAAAGGGAAACCTACAGCAAGTACCCATTCTCCAACTTGTACATTATCAGAATTGCCTAACTTCACCACAGGAAGATTCTTAGCATCAACCTTTACTAAAGCTAAATCCGTGTTCGGATCTGTACCGATAACCTTCGCAGTGAAAGAACGATTGTCAGTCATGATAATTTCAATCTTCGAAGCGTTTTCAACTACGTGGTTATTGGTCACGATATAACCATCCGGCGTTACAATAACACCCGAACCGGAAGCCATTTGCGGTGCTCTTTGTCGGCCACCGCCATTTGGAGTTCCGAAAAAATCTCTGAACATATCTTCCATGGGATCGGCACCACCACCACTGTTATTTCTGCTCGAAGCATCATAAGTGGTTTGAATGTGCACTACTGCCGGAGTTACTGCTCCGGCGGCTTGTACAAAGTCAACATCACCTGCCGAAGAAATGCTGGTTGGATTATTTGCAAAATGAACTTTTTGTCTTTCTTCCAGACTTAAATTATCGGCGTATTTATTTTCGATTAGTTTATAACCGCCAATAGCAACTGCACCACCTATCATTGCAGTTAAAAGAGTTATACCTATTTTCTTCATATAATTTATAATTTACTTTACTTGTCAAAATTAATACCAATCAAACGTAGAAGTCAAGCCGCCTATACTTAACTTTTTGTTAAAATTTGTTAAATTGAATTTTTGTAACACCACTTGTGAACATCTTAACTCTATAGCACAAAATTCCTTCCACAAATTCGTAATCTTGTAACAATGAAACTACAATTTTATAAATATCAAGGCGCAGGAAATGATTTTATTTTGGTTGATAATCGAAATGGCGTTTTTGACCACCAGAAGCCCGAAATATTAGCAAAATTATGCGATAGAAGATTCGGGATTGGAGCTGATGGAATCATGTTTATTCAAAACGCAGATGGTTTTGACTTTGAAATGATCTACTATAATGCTGATGGCAAGCCTAGTAGCATGTGTGGTAACGGGGGCAGGTGTATTGTAGCTTTTGCGAAGTTTTTAAATATCATTAAAACTGAAACAAACTTTCTGGCAGTTGACGGTTGGCATTATGCCAAAATTTCAGATACTGGCGACTGGGTGAGCTTAAGGATGATAGATGTTAAACATATTGAGAGCGACGAGGGCGCCTGGATTTTAAATACTGGCTCACCTCATTATGTGAAGTTGGTAGCCGATCTATCTGAAAAAGATGTTTTTAGCGAAGGTAAAGCAATCAGAAACCAGGACAATTATAAGGCTGAAGGTATTAATGTAAATTTTGTTGAAGATTTAAAAGACCATCTGATTGTACGAACCTATGAACGTGGGGTTGAGAATGAGACGTATGCCTGTGGAACAGGGGCTACAGCGGTAGCCCTTGCGATGGCTAAGCATAAAAACCAAATTGGCGAAAATACTAATACTAGGGTAAAAGTATTAGGCGGCGATTTGAACATCCGCTTTAATTATGATGGGAAAGTGTTTAATAATATCTTTTTAGAAGGGCCTGCAAAGTTTGTTTTTGAAGGATTTATGTCAGTTTGATATAAAACCCTATTTTTGCATCCCAATTAGATACTATGCATAGAACTCATACCTGCGGCGAATTAACCATTAATGATTTAGGTAAAGATGTAATTCTGGCTGGCTGGGTACAGAAATCGCGCGATTTAGGAGGTATGACCTTTATCGATATGCGTGATCGCTACGGCATCACTCAACTTTTGATCAATCTGGATGAGAACGATGCTTTAAGCGAGATGGCAAGAGGCCTTTCACGAGAATATGTGATTAAAGCGGCTGGTAAAGTCGTAGAACGTTCTAGCAAAAACCCAAAAATTCCTACCGGAGATATCGAGATTAAGGTATCGTCTATTGAAATATTGAATGAGGCAAAACTTCCTCCTTTCTTAATTGAAGACGAAACAGATGGCGGCGACGAGTTAAGAATGAAGTATCGTTACCTTGATTTGCGCCGTAATCCGGTTAGAAATAACTTAATCCTTCGTCACAAAATGGCGCAGGAAATCAGAAAATATTTAGACGACCAGAATTTTCTTGAAGTAGAAACTCCGGTTTTAATTAAGTCAACTCCCGAAGGTGCACGCGACTTTGTCGTGCCAAGCAGGATGAATCCGGGTGAGTTTTATGCACTTCCTCAATCGCCGCAAACGTTCAAGCAATTATTAATGGTATCCGGCTTTGACCGCTACTTTCAAATAGTAAAGTGCTTCCGCGATGAAGATTTACGTGCTGACCGTCAGCCTGAGTTTACTCAGATAGATTGCGAAATGGCTTTTATAGAGCAGGAAGATATTTTGAACTTATTTGAAGGATTGATTAATCATCTGTTCAAAAAAGTTAAGGGTGTTGATATTGGCGAAGTGCCACGTATGGACTATGCTGATGCGATGCGTCTCTATGGTTCGGATAAGCCGGATACGCGCTTTGGGATGCAATTCGTTGAGCTGAATGATGTTGTTAAAGGAGCTGGTTTTCCTGTATTTGATAATGCAGAACTTGTAGTAGGAATCAATGCTAAGGGCTGCGCAGAATACACCCGAAAGCAATTAGATGAACTTACTGATTTTGTAAAGCGCCCTCAAATCGGAGCGACAGGCCTTATTTATATGCGCCACAATGCAGATGAAACGCTTAAATCTTCAGTTGATAAGTTCTATGATGAAAATGCTTTAAAAGCATGGTCCCAGGCTTTCCAAACCGAACCGGGTGATTTAGTTCTGGTTATGGCTGGTACTACAGATAAAGTTCGCAAGCAATTAAATGAACTTCGCCTGGAAATGGGTAACCGTTTAGGCTTGCGCGATAAGAATAAATTTGCGCCGCTTTGGGTGGTAGATTTTCCTTTATTGGAGTGGGATGAAGAGCATACCCGCTATCATGCGATGCACCATCCATTTACTTCGCCAAAACCGGAAGATATCGCTTTACTCGATACCAAGCCTGGTGAAGTAAGAGCAAACGCTTACGATATGGTAATCAATGGTACCGAGATTGGCGGCGGCTCTATTCGTATTCACGACAGAGGCTTGCAAAGCTTAATGTTCAAGCATCTTGGTTTTAGTCCGGAAGAAGCTCAAAAGCAATTTGGTTTCTTAATGGAAGCATTCGAATTTGGTGCTCCTCCGCATGGTGGTATTGCTTTTGGTTTTGATAGGTTGGTTTCAATCTTTGCAGGATTAGATTCCATTAGAGATGTAATTGCATTTCCTAAGAATAATTCTGGTAAGGATGTGATGATAGATTCGCCTTCTACAATCTCTGATGAGCAGTTGAAGGAATTGAGTATTAAGACTACGGTTTAGACGCTATATTTAGAATCCTATTGAAAATCTTAAGGTAGTATTTTCCGACCTCAAGTGTAGATTTTGTTTCTTCACCCTATGTTTATTTAGGGTATAGAATTCCATTACTATAAACTATCACAATTTGCTATAAAGCCGATATGTTATAGCCGTTTCCTGGTTTGCCCTACACTAATAAATATCTCGAAGGATTAATATGATTATCACATAAATGTAAGCTTGGCCCGCTTCTTGAAACATTTAATTTTTTTTATAGTCATATTTGTACGATTTTTTAATAATGGCCTTACTAAAGTTTTTAATCATATCTATCCTTATCATGTGGCTTATCAAAATGATAGCCCGTTTATTGCTTCCCGCTTTGTTCAAAAAAATCATCAATAAAGCGCAGCAAAATGTAAATACTCAACAGCAGCAACAGGAACGCCCGCGTCCGGTTGGAAAAATCAGCGTGGATTACGTACCGCCAAAAGATAAAGAAGCGAGGGCTGCTGATAAGGCCGGTGACTTTATTGACTATGAGGAGGTGAAGTAAGGGGCCTCACCCCGGCCCTCTCCTCAAGGAGAGGGAGACTGGATGTGAATGAGAAGAGGGTTAATTAGGTGCTTATAACCACTACTTGTTGTAAAGTGAGATAAATATCGTCCGCACATTATTATATTGCGCATTATTTATCTTCATCCTTTTTCCTACTTTTGGTTTCTTTCAATAAATCTGAATAATGAATAATTGGTTCAAAAACAATGGCATTCACTTAGCCATGATCGGGATTTTTATCGCGTTGTGTTTTGTTTACTTCAGCCCTGCTATACAAGGCAAAACCTTATATCAAAACGATGTTAAACTGGCGCAAGGTGGTCAGAAAGAGATTATGGACTATAGAGCCAAGGATGGAAAAGCACCCCTCTGGACAAATTCAATGTTTGCAGGAATGCCTGCTTATCAAATCTGGGCCCGTTATCCAAGCAACATCACCACACATCTGGTTACGTTTTTCAAAACCGTATTCCCAACTCCCATAGATACCGTATTCTTATATTTGGTTGGTGCTTATCTCCTGTTTTGCGTTTTGGGTGCTACGCCCTGGCTTGCCGCGGCTGGTTCAATTGCGTTTGCTTTCTCTTCCTATAATTTCATCATTATTGAAGCGGGGCATGCTAATCAGGCTTTTGCGATAGCTTTTTTTGCGCCGATATTGGCTGGCATCATTCTTACACTGCGAGGAAAATATCTTTTGGGCGGAACCCTAACCGTACTGTTTTTGGCTATGGAAATCCGTGCGAATCATATCCAAATGACCTATTATCTATTCCTGGCTTTGATAATATACATTGGCATTGAACTCTATCATGCTATAAAAACTAAAACCACACCTGCTTTTTTTAAAGCTTTTGGGTACCTGGCTGTCGCGGTTATCCTAGCTGTAGGGGTTAATGCCGGGTCTTTGTGGACCACCTACGAATACGGACAGGAATCCATCCGCGGAAAATCTAATCTTACCAGCACAGATGCCGGCAAACCATCCACCGGATTAGACAAAGAATATGCTTATGCCTGGAGCCAGGGCGTGTTGGAAAATATTACTTTTTTAGTTCCTAACGCTTATGGCGGAGCTTCGGGTGGCGCATTAGATGAAAATTCAAATGTTGCTAAGGTGTTAATACAAAAGGGTGTGCCTGCTGACCAAGCTGCCGGAGCTGCCCGCGAAATGCCTACTTATTGGGGAGAGAAAACATTTACCTCGGGGCCATTTTACTTCGGAGCACTTATTTGTTTTCTTTTCGTATTGGGATTATTCATCGTAAAAAACAGGATAAAATGGTGGATACTTTCTGCCGTAATTCTAACACTCTTCCTTTCTTTTGGAAAAAACTTCCCACTCATCTCAGACCTGTTTTTTAACTATTTCCCGCTTTACAATAAATTCAGAGCGGTTGAATCCTTTCTTGCCGTTGCAGGTTTCTTAGTACCGATCCTTGCTGTACTTGCCGTAAAAGAAATAGCTTCTTCTGAACAAGATTCTAAAGTTTTGCTCAAGAAGACACTGCATTCGCTTTACATTACAGGGGGCCTACTTTTACTTATTCTGGTTTTACCAACACTATTCTTAAGTTTCAAAACATCTACACATAATGAGTTTGTACAGATGTTAACTCAACGAACAGGTGATCAGACTTTGGCTGCAGACATTGCGAGCGCCCTGGTGAAAGACCGGATCAGTCTTGCACGCTCTGATGCGTTTCGTTCATTAGTTTTTGTATTGATTGGCGCGGGATTATTGTGGGCATTAATTAAAAAGAAGATCAGCTATAACTTAACATGTATTCTCTTTGCAATAGTTATTTTGATCGACATGTGGGGCGTAGATCGTCGCTATTTAAACAAAGATAATTTCGTAGAAAACGCGCAGGTCGAACAACAATTCCAGCCTCGCCAGGTAGATGACTTAATACGAAGAGATGGAAGTTTAGGCTACCGGGTACTCGATGCAACAACCAACCCTTTTTTGAGTGCCGATGCCTCCTATTTTCATCGAAGCTTGGGCGGTTATCATGCAGCAAAACTGAAACGTTACCAGGAATTATTAGATAAACAGTTCACTAATTCCACAAATGAGGATGTATTGGATATGCTGAATACCAAATACATTATTTCAAAAAGTGAAGATGGACAGTCGGAGCGTATTCAAAACCGTTCTACTGTCGCCGGACCGGCCTGGTTTGTATCATCTGTAAGATGGGCAAAAAATAATGATGAAGAAATGGCCGGACTAAATAGTTTTGATCCTAAACAGGAAGCAATTGTTCACGAAGAATTTAAGCCTATGTTAGATACTAAAAAGTTAGGAGTTCCGGAAAATGCTGTTATCAATTTAACCAGCTATCATCCGGATCATTTAACTTATGAGTATACAGCCGCAAGAGATGTGATCGCAGTATTTGCCGAAATCTGGTATACCAAAGGATGGAATGCCTATGTAGATGGTGCAAAGACGCCTTACTTCAGAGCCAACTATGTTTTAAGAGCGATGCAATTGCCGGGTGGAAATCACAAAGTTGAATTTAAGTTTGAGCCGAAATCCTACTATACAGGAGAAACTATTTCTTTGATCTCCTCAATATTATTGATCGCAGGCTTGGCTTTTGCGATTTTTATGGAATTTAAACGCAAAAAAGAATTAGATACACAAAAGCCAAGAGTAGCTTAATCGTTTGTTCTCTGGTTTTGCAGATAGTAGAGCACTAGTTTTGAAGCAATCACAATGTGATTTAAGCTATTTGGAATCAGACCAAAATGCTTTGAGAAAATTTTAAATCGCTCTATTAAACTTTCTTTATGTTTCTTTTTAGACATCCCTCCAACAAGGTATTTGGCTACATAGCTGTGAGTATTCACCACCTTGTTTGAGTTCTTTAAAGCGTTTAATACCCAGTCGATATCCGAACTAAGTTTGTACTCCAAATTATAAGGCTTGGCCAACGATCTCCGGATATAAATCGCCTGATGGCTAACACACATCCCATATTTAAAGCCTTGGGCATTTAATCGTGCTGGTGCTTTATGTCTCCTCTGGCCTAAGCTCTTCCAGTTCTCATCGAACATTTCTGTCTCGCCGTAATAGATATCGGCATCATCCGCGGAAGCGAAGACTTTTGAAACAGTGTTGATATCATAAATTTCATCACCCGAGTTCATAAAAAGTACATATTCGCCTGTTGCAAGAGCAATACCTTTATTCATGGCATCATATATTCCACCATCTTTCTCAGATATCAGCTTAGCGATTTTGTCTTTGTAACGATGAATAATTTCAAGGGTTCCATCGGTAGAACCACCATCGACGATAATGTATTCGATATTGGAATATGTTTGATTGACAACGGATTTTATGGTGCGTTCTATATCTTTTACGTTATTAAAAACTACCGTGATGACAGATAATGAAGGCTGTTTAAAAGCCAAGTTCGGAGATAATAATTGCTCATAAAGTCTGGCATGCTTACCGGCAATTACTTCTTCAGAAAAATTCTCTTCAACTGTAAGTCGTGCTGATTTCCCCAGCGTTTCTCTTTCTAAATGATTATATACCCAGGCAATGCCTGCAGCAAAATCATCCGAAGATTTATACGTCGCCAAATACCCATTTTCTTTATGCCTAACCATATCCGGAATACCGCCTGTAGTAAACGCCACTACGGGAGTTCCGCAAGAAAGGCTTTCCATTACGGTGTTTGGAAGATTATCCTCCAACGATGGTGTTAAAAACACATCAGCTGCGCTATAGCAGATTGCCAGCTTTTCATCGTTCGATAAGGTGCCTAAAAAAGTAGTTTTTACTGAAAACTCCGGGACATTCCTATCATCTCTATTACCAAAAACGATTAGCTCAATCTGGTCTTTATCAACTAGATTATTCGAAGTCAGGATATTTAATGCTTCAATTAAATAGGGCGTACCTTTATGTAAATCCTTTCGGGATGGCATAAAGCCGCTTAATAGTACAAACTTGTCGGGCGATATCCCCAAATGCTCTTTCGATGCACCTTTATCGTAAGGCTTAAAAACTTCCGTTTCCAGTGTATTGGGAATTATCTGAACTACCGAATCACGCAGTAACTTACTCCCCTTAATGGATTCGGCCATCCAACTACTTGGAGCAATAATTGAAAATTTCAATTGTTTATAAGCCCGATTTTTAGCCAGCCAAATCTTATGCGAAATATCATTTTCATGCGATTGCTTAAGCAGCGGACAATCGCCGCATTCATTTTCAAAATGATCGCAGCTGTAACGCACATGACACCCCCCGGTAAAGGCATTACTATCATGAAACGTCCACACAATTGGCGTATTCAATTTGGCTAACTTTTCAAGATCCTTAGGTCGCAGAAAGGCATGGTTCACCCAATGGAGATGGATAATATCAGCATTAAGGAATGCGGGATTATTAGAAATATCTCGTCCCCATAAAGGGATGGAAAAAGGAATCTTAAGTTTTTTGCCAAAAGCAGATGACGTGTAACGCTCGAACAAGATACCGAATGCGGTAAATGCTTTTTTAAGCTTACCAGCAGAGAAACTTTGGATTTTAGTGTTGTTTCCAAACTTGTAGTTCACCCATATCTCGGATTGAATTCCGTTTAGTTTAAGAACCTTGCTTAATCTCAAGCAAGCACGCCCGGCACCGCCGTTTCCATCATAAGTATTTAGGTGTACAACTTTCAAACTGTTCAAAAGTACAAATAAGGAGGAATTATAACTGCGGAAGGTGGTTTGATAAGTAGGCTTAAAAACTTTATCGAAGCATTTTCGATGGATCTTGTCTATTATCCCAGAACATTAATAGTTCTATGGTTTTCGCTTTTCTCCTGTAAAACAGGCTTACTTGCTTAACAACTACGCATTTGTGAGTATCGCTTTCTTTTGAATAAGGATATAGCTTAGGATTTTCGCAGATGTGGCTGATAACCTTTTCGGTTCGGTTAATAAATGCTATCAGCTCTTTTTCTGTCCATTTCTCGTCAAGGTGCTCTAATATTTGATAATAAGTAAGTCTGGCTATAGGTGACCAGGTTACAAAATAGGTTGCCATTTTATCTGTTTAGAAAACGGCCCTTCACTTCTTTCATCACTTGGGCATGGGGTATACCTTCTCCACGATCCAGTTCGCTTTTTGCGTTATGGATCGCAAGCTTCACTTCTGAAGGGAGTTCCGTCCAGAAATCACTTTCCGAAAGGCCAATCAGTAATTTTATTTCATTCAGCAGGACCTCATCGTTGCTTTGAACAATTTTCTCCACAATTTGATATTTTATAGCACTATCCATTTTAAAATCCTTTGTATAAAGATAACATTTTTGATTTTATTCGGTTCATTGCAATCAATGATGTGTTGGATTCATTACTAAAGGTGGATGAAAGGGAATCATCCTGAATGGTGTAATCACATTTTTTAAATACTTTTGGCAAAAACCGAAACTAAACATGGCGGTGCTAAGCCCATTAACTCAAAAAGACAATACAAAATTAATTGAGGAAATAAAAACTTCTGATTTATTAGTCCTGTATAAAAAATTAGGATTTTCAGAGTTAAAGGAATTGAAGCCTTATGAGTCCATCGGTTTATATCGCTGCCTGGATACTGATCTGCGATTTTTTCATCCACAAGCCACTGGTGAGGCTGAATTTTATGAAGTTCTTCAACAAAACGATTGGTATTATCTCGACAATAAAAGTGAGTACGCTTACGCTGACTCTCTAATTAAAAAAGGAGATAAAGTCCTCGACGTGGGTTGCGGAAGAGGGCAATTTGGCTCGAGAATTTCTTCAAAAGCTAATTTTACTGGCCTCGAATTTAATGACGAGGCTATAAAAAAAGCAACCGCCGCGGGGCTTCATGTGGTAAAACAATCAATCGAAGAACACTCGATCGAAAACGAAGGCCGGTATGACATGGTTACCTCTTTCCAGGTTCTGGAACATATTGGTAACAGCAGAGATTTCATCCGCGCAAGCTTAAGTGCCGTGAAACCGGGTGGAAAACTGGTTGTCTCTGTCCCGAGTTACGATTCTCTGGTTTCTGTTCAGCTTAATAATACTTTGAATCTTCCTCCGCATCACATGAGTTGGTGGTCGGACAAGGCGCTTGAAAATTTGGCAGGCTTGTTTGATATGGAACTTATTACCATCCACCACGAAGAACTGGATTCGGCTCACAAGCAATGGTATAGTTTTTTGCTTATCGCTGAAGCGTTGAAGAAAATGATTGGTTTTAAATCAGGTAAAAAAGTAATCGACAGATCACTCTCGTTAAAGGCAATACATGGCGTTGCCAAAGTTTTAAGCCCTTTACTTGCGAAAGGATTAATTGATCAACGGATGACTCCGCATGGCCATTCGGTTACAGCTGTTTATCGCAAGAAAGCTTAACCGTTATTTACGCAAGCCGGAAAACAGCTGATTTATGTACCGCATTCCTCGTAGGTACAAGCTCCCTTTACGGTTTTGCAGAAATGTTTTCACAACCGAAAACGCTTTTTTATCTTCTGCAACCATTGCTGGGAATTGCGAAACCGGAGTTCGATTAATTGTCACCTTATAAATATCGTTTACCCCGGAATGCACGCCTGATCCATCGTGGCCGATATTATCGATCAGGGATTTGGTGGGATAAAGGCTCAACCCTTTCTTAAGAAATACAGAAGCGTACCACCTAATTGCCCATGAATTATTTTTTCCGGATTTGAATTGCCGCATGTGCTTCCAGTAATTCATCGAACCTTCCATCTCGAACTCATATTTTAACCGGGAGTCAAACTGATTGATTAATTTATCGATGTTGGGCTCGAAGTGGCTCCAAGCTCTGCTCCATGTAGCCCAACCCCAGCTGCTGGTAGATCGAAGAAAGAAGCTTTCGGGTAATCCGGGATGATCTATCGGATACATGTAAGCCCCAATATGCATCACTGTTTCATTGGACTCGTAGCGTTGCAATGCATCATTAAAATATTGAAGTGTATAGGGCGAAGAAATTAGATCGTCTTCAAAGACAATCACTTTACCGTACTCATTTACAATTTTGGTTACGCCATCTATTATAGAATTGGCAAGGCCCATATTTTTTTCACATTCTATTACTTCTACAGATTTGAAACCCTCAACTTTATGAATGAGCTCCCTGACTTCGGCCACAGCGTTTTCATCACCATTCTTTGGTCCATCTGAAAATACGAACAACCGCGATTCATCAACGAGAAGATTTTGCTGTAGAAACTTGATGGTTCTTCGGGTATGTTCGGGGCGGTTATAAACAAATAATGCGATTGGAGCAAAATTCTGCATCGTTTAGCGAAGTTTCTTCATTAACACATTATCGATCAAATCGTTGATGTCTTCTGAAATATTTAGAAAATATATCGAAGATAGATACAGCAGTGCTATCAGCAACGACCGATATAAAACATCCAGGTAAAAGTTAGTCAGATCCGGGAGAAACAATCCCAAAGTTAAGCTGACCCCGCCCACAACTAAGCATAGCAAATGTTTGATGCCAAACGGTTGCATTCTAAACTTCAGTTTAAGATAAAGCCAGTAACCAAAATTGATGAATAACATGATGCCTACATAACTCCATGCTGCACCCGTTATGCCTATCTTTGAAATAAATCCAAAATTAAGTATTGCTGATAGAATTGTAGCGACCGACAGGAATCTAACAACTACCTTATAATATTTAGAATAACTTATAATTGCCCCGTTTAAGCCACCAGTAATATCAATTAAACAGCCTACTCCAAGTAAAATAAAGACATTAAAATAATTTGAATATTCTGGCTTATGAAGCAGGAAAAGTATATTTCTCTGATTAATTATTAAACCTATTAACAAGAGTAAGCCAATGACTAATTGAACAATAGATGTTTTCTTATAAATCTTTCTGATTTTGTCCTGATCCTCATTTTTCCATGCATCTGCTATAATTTGATAAGACGTTGTGTTAAGTGCTCTTGCCGGCAGGCTAATTACAGCTGCGATTCCCAAAAATGTACCATATATCCCCACCATTGCCTCTCCGCTAATCATTTTCAAGAAAATAAGTCCCAAGCCAGGTATGATCGCAACTGCACTGCCTGAAATCATTGAAAAGAGCCCGTATCCTGTCATTGTTCTGATATTGGCACGAACTTCCGGAGTTATAGATGAGGTTTTTAATATTTTTAAACGATAGATATACAAAGTAATAAGTAGTACAATAAAAAGATTAGTGACTAAATAAAAGTTGATAAAGTCCTTAAAATCCATTACCCGGAACATAATCAAGATTACTCCTATTGAAGTAAATACTTTTACCAATACCTCTCTCAAGAAAGTAGGCACAATGCTTTTGAATATTGTACGCGCTACAGTTTCCTGAATTAAAAAAATAAGGGTTAAGAATGAGATGGGGATAACATAAAAATAAAGTTCACTCATTAAAGAAACTCCTGCCTTGTTTCCGTAAAATGAAAAAAGCAACTCTTTAAAAAAGATAAATCCAGCTGTAACTATGGAAAAGCCAAGCAAGCAAGCAAATAGAACAAAGGATAGAAAACCTCCGTGTGTTTTATCTTCAGTTTTGTGAAAAGGAAAATACCGGGTGATGACGTTTGTAAATCCTAAGGATGAAAGCTGTGTATAAATTACTGAAATTGTAATTAAGAGGGTGAAGTATCCAATTTCTTCGAGTGATAAATACCTTTGAAATAATATAATAGAGTTAAAAAAACCAAGGGCCACCCCAATGTATAGAGTGATGCTGTTGAAGAAGCCCTGCTTTCTTAAAAGATTCATTTAATTGCCTGTTGAATTACAGCATCAATTTTTGCCACCTGCTTTTCAATTGAATAATTCTCTATTATATGTAATCGTCCGGCTTTACCCATTCTTACAGCCAACTCTTGTGACTGTGCAAGTTCAATCATTCTTTCGGACATTGCCTTAATATCAAACTCATCAACCAAATATCCAGTAATACCATCAATTACTGCTTCATTGATTCCGGCATGACGGGTACTTACTATCGGCAACCCTGATGCACTTGCCTCAATAATCGTTACCGGTGAGCCTTCCATATCACCGTTCTTTGCGGTTACAGAGTGTTGCACAAAGCATTTAACCCTACTGATAACCGATTTTACCTGATCTTGCGTAAGCACACCCATCAAAAATATATTTTTTTCTAAATCCTGCTCTTTAAGATATCGTTCAATCTCAGAAAATAATGGCCCATTACCTGCCATATACAATCTGCTATCCGGCAATGATTTTAATACTATTTCAAATGCTTTTACTACGGAGATGGGAGACTTTTTTTCAACAAAACGACCAATTGCCAAAAAATCATTTTTGTCTGTCAAAGCAGGCACTTGCATGAAACGTGCGGTATCAACACCGCAAGGCACGTATGTAATTTTTTCTTTTGGAGCACCTAAATTAGTCAAGGTCTTTTCCATGTCTTTTGAAACCACAAAAATTCCACTGCAATATTCAAATGCTGCTTCATATAATGATAAGTATTTGCTTACGGTTCCATAATGATGTGCATCGGCGCCATGAAAATGTATAACGAGGGGAATGCCTGCCCTTTTACAAGCATCAGTTACTAATGCTCCCACCATTCCATATTCCGCGAAAACAACGTTGATACGTTCATTTTTTAAATAGGTAATCAGCGAATTTGTTCGAATAGCAATATTTTTTCTTTTTAAAATGCGCTTCTGAAACAGGTAAATAAGTAATTGAGCCTTCGATTTAATTAGTAATCTGTCTGTGTGATCATATAAAGGAAACGCTCCTCCATATATTACGCGCTTATTGCCTGATAGATGATTAATATGTTCCTGAATAAACGTTTCAGAAAAAATGGATTTATTCGGCTTAATTATACAGAGGTTATAATCAAGACGCATTATGTCAATCTGTTTTTAACTAATTGTTTCCGAAAGATTCCCCCTATTTTATTCTTTGTTTTTGCTAAAAGCCTAATCCCTCTGGCCGGAATTGATATTGGTTTCTTGCTAAAAAATGCAGCTTCAAAATCACTGTTTTTTTCAAGAACGATATGGGCATAATCCCCTATACTCCATATATTTTTAAGTTCATAAGAAACTATTTCAGTACCAGTATCTATTGCCAGTTTACTAATTACCTCAAATGATATATATTCATCAACAGGCTGAATAGTTTCAGGCTTATTCTTTTCTAGCCATTTTAAATAATGCGGAGTTGGCACTGATAAAAATATACGCCCATTATCTTTAATCATTTTTTTAAGAGCTGCATGCATTTCAGCCCTATCATCAGCGCATATATGCTCATAAACATCCATAAGAACTATAAGATCGAATTGCTCATTATATGAATCTTGCTTTAATTCTCCTGAAACAAAGCTCGTTTGAGGAGATGAAAATAGTTTATTAGCTATTTGAACCGATAGTGTACTGATATCGATTCCTTTAACTTTAGCCGCCGGCCAATTACGACTAATTCGATGCGTAATACCACCTATTCCGCAGCCTATCTCCAATATATTTGAAGGCTCAGAAGGTGAAAACTTCAGCAAAGTTTTCCATGCTGCTTCAATCCGAGGATTTACTTTAATGTAATCATTTAACTTATGCTGAACATGTTCATTGTAATATGAAATTACATTTTGATGTCTTAAATCTTCCTGCATAAATAATATATAAATTAAAGTGGTTTTGTAGCGATAACAATATAGAGAGAGGCGTCCCGGTTCCTTTGTTCCTGAGAATGAATTTTATCAAATAGAGCAATAAGTCCTTGCATAACTAAAGCTATTGGTGGTCTAAAAAACATGGGTAGCTTATTAATTATAGCATCCTGAAATAATTGCAAACCGCTGGCTGCTAAACCCATAATTCCAAAGAATGATGATATAAAAAAACCTTCTTTCTCTACAGTTTTACGCAAACCGGCACTAGTCCATCGCCAATAATCATTTGGAGTTGGATGATAAAACCAATAGCCGTGAGTGGTGAAAATGGCGGTTCCACCCGGTTTTAACAGGCGAAAGGATTCTTGAAGATACCCTTCCGGGGAATCCACATGCTCAAGTACCTGATTCGATAAAATAATATCGGCAGTATTATCTGGAAGAGTGGTTTTACTATCGAAATCAATATGATGCTCTGCTAATTTATTCATCTCTAAATCCACCCCTAAATACTTGCCCACCATTGGCTCTATTACCGTCCGGTAAGGCATATCTCCGCATCCAAAATCTACAAGTGTTAGGTTTTGGTTTTTTGAGGTTAAAGAGCTTATTGTTTTAAGCGTTTCATCCCTTAACTTACTGAGATGAACATATCTTGGAGAAAATATTGAGGGGCTTAATCTGCTATTTTGCTTCATGAAAGGATTTATACTTCAAAGGTAAAAAAAGAAGCTGTTTTTGATTGTGCTCCGAAAAAATACTGGCAGTCGCTTAAAACTATAACAAAAAAAGAGGTTGTCTCAAAAAGGCAGCCTCTTTGTATATCAAAAAAGCTCTTTTTAAAGGGCTTTTTGATATAAATATTTGTCATATATTATTGATTTTCATATATTTAAGTGTAAATCAGTAGCAAATATGGTGAAAAA
>JANMZB010000387.1:0-5166 GCA_031382725.1 Sphingobacteriaceae bacterium
TCAAAAAGGCGACGAAGCTTATCTGTCTAAAGCAGTGCGAAATTTAGCGCAACGAATACCAACTTATGTTACTATAAAGGATGTAAAATATCGTTGGGGACATGGTCAGGAGGATATTTATCCGGTTGCTCAGATTGAGAAACTGTGGAGTGACATGTCGTCTTTAAGCCAGATTAAATGCGGGTATGTTGTCGTGCCGCGTTTTAGGGGGCAACAGATGAAAGATCCATCGCAGTTGGATTCTTGGGTTACTGACGGCGGGAAGGACTTTGTGGCGGGGTTGTGTGTGTTTTAGGGCCTCGCCCCCGACCCCTCTCCTGAAGGAAAGGGGAGAACTAGTGTTTTTTCTCTCCTATGGAGAGGTTTAATTTATAGCGTAAAACCCTTTTTGCACCTTTTGCTCCCTCTCCTCTGGAGAGGGTTGGGGTGAGGTTTCTACTTATAAAAATGCCTCTGCACCACCTCTTTCATCGCCTCGCCCACCTTACCATTCGAAGCTATCATCTCCCTTGAGTGATAAAACTCATCTCCTCCAGCAAAATTAAAGGCCGACCCGCCTGCTTCTCGTACGATAACTGCTCCGGCCGCAATATCATACAGATTAATATTATATTCAAAATAAGCGTCGAACCTGCCGCAGGCAACATACGCCATATCAACCGCAGCGGAGCCCATGCGCCTTACGCCGTGGCATTGTTGCATTAGTTCGCGAACGATATTCAGATATTGTGTCTCTTTCTCAAAATTAAAATAAGGGAAGCCGGTAGCGATTAAGGTATCTGATAACTGACTATGAGGAGAAACGCTGATGGATTCACCGTTAACATAAGCTCCGCCGTCTTTCCAGGCGTAAAAGCATTCGTCGAGATTTACCTCAAACACTACTCCTAATACAAGTTCCTTGTTTTGCTCTAAGGCGATACTAACAGAGTAAAGCGGTAAGCCATGTATAAAGTTGGTTGTTCCATCCAATGGATCAACGATCCAATTGTAAACCTCCCCTGTTTTATTAATCGTTTCCTCTTCAGTAATAAAACCAGCTTCAGGCAGTAGCTCAAGTAATCGTTTTACAATCTTTTCTTCGGCAGCTTTATCAACATATGAAACCAGGTTGCTATGCCCTTTATATTCGATATCGCTTAGTTTGAATTTCTTTCTCTCATCTTTAAGAAAAGACCCAACTTCTCTTGCTAAGGCGATTACCTCTTTGGTTAAAACTTCTAAATTCATGCTACTAAGGTGTGTGTTTTTTTGTGATTGTTGATAGACCAAATCATTCCGCCGATACCTGCAATAACCATAATAACAGAAATTAGTTCTGCCTGAGTGAAGTTCAAACCAAAAGCATGATACTCTGAGTTTACACGAATCTTTTCTATCAGATAACGCTCTATACCCGCCAGTATCAGGTAAATGGAAAACATCATTCCGGCAGGCTTAACTTTTTTACGGATAGACCACATAAATGCAAACAGTATAAAACCGGCAATAACTTCATATAAAGCTGTTGGATAAACCGGATTAGGAAGCTCTGCGCAGAATTTGCCTACACATCCGGGTATAGGAACCCCTTCGCCAATCACATTGTGTGGATATTTAAAAGACCAGACCCAATCGGGTGCCCAGCTTAACCATAATGGTTTGGGTGTAAGATTATCGATTCCCCAATCGCCATCTCCGGACATGTGGCAACCCAAACGACCAACGGCATACCCAATCATTATACCCGGCCCACCTACATCAAACATGTGAGCAGGTTTGATACCGTTTTTATACGCTACATAAATTACCGCAGCACCTCCGCAAATCAAGCCACCATAAAAAGTTAAACCGCTAAACGAGAGTAATCCCCCGATAGGGTCTTCCATAAACTGATCGATATACTCGAGGTTATGGAAAATTTTAGCACCTATAAATCCCCCTACTGCAGCCCAAACGACAATGCTGCTCATGAGCTGATAGGGATGAACCGTCTCTTCCACTATTTTAGGCTGAGGAAGTTGCTGTTTCTTTTTATCCGCGTAAGCGAGATAAGCAAAGAATGCAGCAGCTATAAGTCCACCAAGAAAATTACCCTTTGTAGAAAGAATGAATAATTGAGGATTATCAACAAAGGCGCTGTAATTCAAAACCGCATAAAGCAATTTATATCCTATTAGAAATCCCAAAAAACCATTGAAAATAATTTCAGAAACGGCAGGTGCTTCGCCATAAGTAACCTTTGTTTTGAATGGATGAATAAGGCCTTCTTTCTCCTTGCGCTGCAACTCTTTTGAAAAAGCAATATAAGCCGCAACAAATGCCAGTGCCACAAAAAAGCCGAAAGTTTGTATAGGAAGAGGAATATTAACGCCTGTTAGATATTCAATTAGATAAGATAAGGATGGAAACATGGCCAAAGATAATGGGATGTTCGGAAAAAACAGAATTAATGAACCAGTACTTCCGTTGGTTCAGAAATGGTCACTTCGCCATGCAAACTGATGGTTTCAAGCTTAACGAGTTTGAGCTCATTTACCAAAACCGGATCATATTTAGTTTCTACTTTGACGTAATTTGAAGTGAAGCCATGCATCAATCCATCTTTTTGATCGCCCTCGAATAGCACGGTGCTGTGGTTTCCTAACTGGGTTTCGTAAAAAGCTCGTCGTTTTTTGTCAGATAGGATATGCAGCATCTTACTCCAATCCGCTCGCTGAGAACCGGGTACAGAACCACTCATTTCTGCAGCGGCTGTATTTTCACGTTCAGAATAAGTAAATACATGAAGATATGAGATGTCCAGATCATTTAGGAAGTTATAGGTGTCGATAAAATCTTCCCTGGTTTCTCCGGGAAAACCCACAATTACGTCGACTCCTATACAGCAATCGGGCATTAATGATTTAATTTTTGAAACTCGTTCTACATACAATTCGCGCTTGTAGCGCCGCCGCATAAGCGATAGAATTTTATTTGATCCTGATTGAAGCGGAATATGAAAATGCGGCACAAAGCGCTTTGACCTGGCCACAAATTCAATAATTTCATCGTTTAGTAAATTGGGTTCAATAGATGATATACGAATCCGGTCGATACCTTCCACCTCATCCAAAGCTCTTATCAGGTCTAAAAACTTGTCCTCACGTTTCCCGTCTCTTATACCAAAATCTCCAATATTCACTCCAGTTAGCACAATTTCCTTAACACCGGATGAAGCAATTTCCTGCGCTTGTTGAACAACGCTTTCGACGGTGTCGCTCCTGCTCGAACCACGAGCCAGAGGAATTGTACAAAATGTGCAAGAGTAATCGCAACCATCCTGAACTTTTAGAAAAGTGCGGGTGCGGTCGCCAAAAGAATGAGAAGCATTAAACTGTTTCGCTTCCGCAATAGGCTGATTATAAACTAACGTTTTAGGATTTTTTGTAAGATCGGTGAGATAGTCGATAATTTGAAACTTCTCAGCGGCACCTAAAACCATGTCTACTCCGGGTATTTCCGAAATTTCTTTTGGCTTAAGTTGAGCATAGCAGCCAACGATCAAAATGTAAGCGTTCGGAGAATATTTAAGCGCTTCCTTTACTACTTTACGGCACTTCTTATCAGCATTATCGGTTACCGAGCAGGTGTTTATGAGGTATACATCAGGGGTATCGGTAAAATCAACTGTCGAAAAACCGGCCTTATTAAACTGCCTTCCGATGGTAGACGTTTCGGAGTAGTTTAATTTACAACCTAGTGTATAAAACGCAACTTTCTTGCTCATAATCAAGCTGCAAAGATAGAAAATTGGATTAAATACCCGGGGCAGATTCTTCTCCCCAACGGTAAGATTTACTATCAAAGCCCGCCAGATCCAATACCCGATCGATTACAGTAGCTGCAACCGCTTCGATTGTTTGAGGTCTGCTGTAAAATGAAGGGTTAGCCGGACAAATGATTCCCCCTGCTTCAGTAACCGTTTTCATGTTATTGATATGAATCAGATTGAATGGAGTTTCTCGGACAACCATGATAAGTTTTCTTCGCTCCTTCAATACCACGTCTGAAGCTCTGGTGGTTAGATCATCTGAAACACCGGAGGCTATTCTACCCAAAGTACCCATAGAGCAAGGACAAATGATCATGGTATTAAACTGGGCAGATCCGGAAGCGAAGGGCGCGGTAAAATCAGTTTTAGAATAAAAGTCGAAAGGGTAATTAGAATAAGAATCTTCTTCTAATTCATATTTCCATACGTCTTTCGCATTATCAGACATAATTACACCAACCGCTTCAATATCAGCTTTGAGAAGTACTAATTTATCCATCAATACTTTGGTATAAATTGCTCCGCTTGCTCCTGATACTGCAACTACAATCTTTTTTCTCATTAATAATCTTAACAAAATCCAATAGAAAAGGTTAGAAATAAAAAAGGGTCGAATAATAAAATTCGACCCTACATCTACCTATGAAAAACATGCCCTTTGGGAGGGCACTACAAATATAAATATAAACTGTTTGATTGCAAATTATTTTTAAAAAAATGTTCAAACATCTATTCTCTCCAGTCATTAAATTCTAAAGAAAATATCAGCAATAAAAAAGGGTCGAATAATGAAATTCGACCCTACATCTACCTATGAAAAACATGCCCTTTGGGAGGGCATTAACTATAATACAATTTACATGCCATTGGCAAAAAACGTCTTTAAATAATCGATACGCAACAACGTAGAATTTTTAACGAGCAAAAACACCCCCCATCCGTAGAAACTCTTCCATGATAATGGTTTGTAAACTTGCAATAACAAGACTTATTAATAAGCAAAAAATCAGCAATATTCCTTGTCCTGCACTTGAAGTGAAGATGATTTAAAAGCGAGTGTACAAAGCAAGTTGAAGCACATTGTTAGAAGTATCCTCAACTCTCCCATTTATAAACTGATTCAAATAGCCCACTTCCAAATCCAGCTTTGCATTAAAGCGGTAACCGATCGCAAGGTAAGCTCTGTTTTGATCGAACATCTTTCCATTCAACTTGCTTTTATTTTGAGCATGCAAAAACACTTCATTCTGCAAACCAACAAAGGGCCCTATTTTAAAAGTGGAGTCCTGGGGCTTTCAGGGGGCGCGCTCGGTTGCGGACTTGCATCCTGCTTGCTTCGAGTGTTTGTTGCGCTTGCGCCGGATGGCACGCTC
>JANMZB010000464.1:0-8729 GCA_031382725.1 Sphingobacteriaceae bacterium
ATTCGCGAGAGGCTTTATCATCATGGGTTACAAGCACCAAAATAATTTGCTAACATATGGCGCATACCTGTTTCTTAGTGTTTTTTTGTTGAACTATAGTTTTGATATTTTTTCCATGGAATGGGACAAACTTCATTTTAAAGAATTTATGGTTGCAAAAGCTATAAGCTTCGGTATTGCCGAGGTAATTTTTGGTTTAGGATTAATGAGAATGAAAGAATTTTTTGGACGTGTAGCAAACTATTCCGGGCGCTTGGAAATTATCGCCGGCCTCATGTTTATAACTGTTGCATTGTCTCCATTTGGGTTAGTGATATTAATACCTGCAGAGATACTTGAGGTATATTTGTTATTTAAATATGGCGAAAGTCTCTTTTTTTGATTCAAAGAGAATCATCTTAAAGTAAGAGTCCAATCTTTTCTAAAGACTTCTTAATGTTAATTTTTAAGCCAGGGTCTCTTGAACTATCTGCGCCCATTCCTCTTCTAAACTAACACCCGGTCTGCTTTTCCAAGCCCGGCGATACCAATAATCGGCATTAAATATGTCTCCTTCTTTTCGATGCAAATAGGCATGTATAAGAGCAGCCGTTTTATCATTAAGATCTTGCACTAATTCATGAGCTTTGTTCCAATCACCCTTTGCATCATGCCACAGAGCTTGAGCATAAACGGATAATCCGATAGGAGGGACAGAGGTTTGTAGGCTTTTTAAAAATTCGGAGTAATTCATGTAGGATTTAAGAAAGCAATAAGCGTGGAAATGCTATATAACTTTTAAAAGCATTATTAACAAAGTTGGTATTAAGCAAAGCGCTACTATAAAAAGTATCGAAGTTGGATTAGCGAAATTGACCGTATAGCCCATTCTTTCAATTCTCTTTGGTGGAAGTAGCCGCTTATCATCTTTATTAAAATAAAAAATGCCCCATTGCCAGTTTTTGGGATCCTTATGCCATTTTTCTAGAGTTTCTTTTGATTGCTCTTCGTTATCTTTCATCATAAAATAAATTGCTGATTTAAAACTTTTGACAGTACTTCTGCCAAAATCAATCCCACTATAAACCCTATCACAGCTTTTGTTCCTTTTACATTAATCGAAGTGGTAAATGCATTATACATCAAGGTAATCATCCAAATAATCGGGAAAATCATAATCAATGTTACGAGCATAATCGAGTTGTTTATTTCTCCCGGTTTCGCATTTTGTAGTGCCGGTGCAAATCCAATCAATGCGACCAGTAACATAGGTGCGCGAGCCAATGCGATCGTTCCGGCAATATCAATAAATCGAAATCTAGACTTGGATAAAATAAATCCCGCAAGGGAAAATATTAATACAACACTTACCCATGCAATTAAATGCTGTAGAGCGTGAATAGATATAGACGAGGGTTTTCCAGAATGTGCGTCCAGAGCACCATCAAAATGTACGTTGCTATAATACCCAACTATAGTAGTTGCTATTATAAACCCAAGTCCAATAAGTAAAGCTTTCGCTCCGGCGATGTGAGTATAATGTTTGAATATTGATAGTTTCATTTTCTATGATTTTTCGTTGGTTTCTATTTTTTGTATGATATCATCAAGCAGGTTTCGAACGGTGGGATAACTTAATCCAAGATGCTGCGCCATAACTTTTAAGCTGCCGCTACTCTTTACAAAATTGACCACAAATTCTTGTTCTTCCGGACTAAGTCGGGCGAGAGCCGGCAGCTGGAATTTTCCTGAAACGGTTGTTTCGCAAGAACTGCATCCTAAGCTTGTAACCTGCAGTGTAGAAGAGCAACTCGGGCAAAGTTCCGGTAATTTCCTGTTTGTCTTTAACATTATTAACCTTTTGGTTTACAATATTAAATAAAATTTGAAATTAATTTATGTTTTGTGAAATATTTTCGAATGAAACTATTCGATTAATATGATGGTTTAATTAGTATGGGTAAACCACTTCTTCAGTTCGATGATTGCGGCATCTACTGTGCCCAAGGAAAGTTCTATATCGACCCGTGGAAACCCGTTGATGATGCTATACTTACGCATGCCCATTCTGATCACGCACGATCTGGAAGTAAGCGTTACCTCGCGCACCACTTATCCCGAGAAGTTTTAAAATATCGCCTTGGCCAGGATATTCAACTTCAAACGGTAGAATATGGTGAACGCATTATAAAAAATGGAGTGACAATTTCTCTGCACCCGGCCGGACATATCATTGGTTCTGCGCAAATCCGGGTAGAATATAAAGGAGAAGTTTGGGTAGCCTCTGGCGATTATAAATTGGAAGATGATGGAATTTCCACGCCATTTGAAACTGTAAAATGCCACACCTTTATTTCAGAATGTACTTTCGGAATGCCTGTCTATAAATGGAAAGCACCCGAATTCGTTCATCAGGATATTAATGAGTGGTGGAAGCTAAATGCTGAAGAAGGAAAAACTAGTGTTATAGCCGGATATTCTTTAGGTAAAGCGCAGAGAATCATACATAATCTCGATCTGTCAATTGGCAAAGTGTTCCTTCATGGCGCTATTGCCAACACGCATGAGGCATTGGAAAGAAATGGAATCAAATTGCCGCCTTCGACACGAATAAGTTTAGATACTAAGAAAGAGGATTTCAAATCAGGAATAGTGATTTGTCCTCCCTCAGCCCTTGGCTCACCCTGGACGCGTAAATTTCAGCCCTATGCTTTTGGATATTGTTCGGGCTGGATGTCTTTACGTGGTGCAAAAAGGCGCATGGCAGCCGATCGTGGTTTCGTTTTATCAGATCACGCCGATTGGGATGGATTGATAAAAGCAATAGATGCCACCGAATGTGAATGCGTTTGTCTGACCCACGGTTACACGGCATCTTTTGCCCGCTATCTTACAGAAAAAGGATATAACGCACACGAGGCTCATACTTATTATGGTGGCGATGAAGCGGTGGAAGAAGATACGCTTCCAATTGCTATTGTAGATGAAGATGGCGAGGTGATTACGTCATCATCGGCCGAATCAAAAAATACAAATAATGGGGAGGAAGTTTTATGAAAGATTTAGCTCAACTCTTCGCCTCCTTAGATGAAACCAATAAAACTAACGCCAAGGTTGCGGTACTTAAAGACTACTTCATCGCGGTAGCTGATGAAGACAAAATTCATACGCTTGCTCTTTTCACCGGAAGGAAACCTAAACGGCAAATTAATTCTACTCTGGTTAAAAACTGGGCGATTGAATTATCCAATATCCCACAATGGTTGTTTGAAGAAAGCTACCAGGTTGTCGGCGATCTGGGCGAAACAATCGCCTTGTTGCTTCCCGAAGGCGACAGCAGCCATGAAAAATCCCTTAGCGAATGGATCAGAGAGATCAATAATTTAGGCTCACTTAATGAAGACCAACGTAAAGAATGGCTCATTAACTCCTGGACATCAATGGATAAACAGGAACGTTTTGTTTTCAATAAAATCCTTACGGGAAGTTTTAGAATCGGTGTCTCGCAAAACTTGATTGTTAAAGCTTTATCTGATTTATCAGGATTGGAGCCTGCTGTGTTAACCCATCGTATTATGGGAAACTGGGATCCACAAAACTTCAGTTTTCATGATTTAATTCAAGAAGAGGATGCATCTGATGATGCTTCGAGGCCATATCCTTTTTGCCTTGCTTACGCGATTCAGGAAACATCCGATAAACAAAAATCGGCTGAAGAACTTACGACCGAATTAGGCGATACCGAACAATGGCAAGCCGAATGGAAATGGGATGGAATCCGCGCTCAGGTAATCCACCGTCAGGGTAAAATTTTTATCTGGACCAGGGGTGAGGAATTAGCGACAGATAAGTTTCCTGAATTGCACCCATTCATAAATGAACTGCCCGAAGGAACCGTTTTGGATGGCGAGGCAATCTGTTTTTCGGACAATAAACCGCTTCCTTTTAATATACTTCAAACCCGCATCGGAAGAAAAAATTTGTCGAAGAAAATTTTAGCCGAAAGCCCGATGGCTTTTATCGCTTATGATTGTTTGGAATTATCAGGTGACGACATTCGTTCAATGTCCTTTAAACATCGGCGTTCAATGCTTCAGAAATTGCATCAGTTAAATCCTCATCAGGATACTTTTCAGCTTTCGCCGATTGTTGATTTTAACTCTTGGCAAGAATTATTTGAACTTCGCCTACAGGCTCGGGAAAATCATGCTGAAGGATTTATGTTGAAAAAGCTGGATTCCATTTATCAAACCGGTAGAAAACGTGGCGACTGGTGGAAATGGAAGGTAGATCCCCTTTCGATTGATGCGGTTTTAATTTACGCTCAGAAAGGTCATGGCCGTCGGGCGGATCTTTATACCGATTACACCTTTGCAGTTTGGGACGGAGAGAAATTAGTGGCTTTCGCGAAAGCGTATTCCGGTTTAACCGATAAAGAAATTAAGCAGGTTGATAATTTTGTGAAGCGCAATACTCTCGAAAAATTTGGTCCGGTTAGAACCGTAAAACCTGAGTTGGTTTTCGAAATAGGCTTTGAGGGGATCAATTTATCATCGCGGCATAAATCGGGTATCGCCTTGCGCTTCCCAAGAATTTTGCGCTGGAGGCAGGATAAAAAGATGGAGGAAGCCGATACGCTGGAAACGCTGCGATCATTACTTTAGGAATCAGTTAGCTTAGGTGTGTTTAGCGCTTGGATTGACCAAGAAATCCGGGCGGGGTGGGCTGAAAAGAACGGCAAAGCCCTCTTAAGAGCCATTGAAAATAATTAAGAACTCGAAAAAATGCGGGCCAAGGTGTTTTGCCTGTGCAGGGGAAGCATATTTCTTTTCTTGACTTTTTGCCTACTTTTTTGTCAAGAAAACCGACCGGAGGGAGCTCATGAAAGCCTTAATAAAGCTTTAAACAACCTGAATAAAAGTAGGATGCCCCCGCGGCAGAGAGCGGACAACAATATAAATTACTCAAAGAAATAATTTTAGCTTAAAGAATCGCTAAACTCGTTAAGCTAACTTTTTTAGTATATTGCATTATGGATTTTGAAGTAAGAGAACCTTTAATAGCTTATGGTAAGAACTTGCTTACTGAAGAAGAATATCTTCAGTTTGAAAAAGAATCGCGGCAAAAGCATGAGTTTTTTAAAGGGGAGATTTTTGCGATGGCTGGTGCCAGCGATAATCATAATGAAATTTTCAGCAACTTCTTTACCGAATTAGGTATTCAATTAAAAGGAAAACCATGTAAGCCTTACGGGAGCGACCTTCGAATTCATATTCCTCAAAATACGCTTTATACTTATCCTGATATTTCTATCCTCTGCAAAAACTTCGATTTTCTAAATAAAAGGAATGACGAAACATTTAGCGCTAAAGAACCTGTAGTACTCATTGAGATTTTATCCCCTTCTACCAGTAATTATGATAGAGGCGCCAAGTTCAAACTCTATCGTGATATCCCCACACTTAAAGAGTATATAATGGTCGACTCTGAAAGCATTACCGTTGAATGTTTTCGAATCAACAAATCTAACCATTGGGAGCTGGAAGAGTATAAAACTTCTGATCAGATTCTGGCCATTCCAACATTAGCTGTTAATTTAAGTCTTAGCCAAATTTACGAGGGCACAAAACTCTGATACATCGCTTTACCGAAGTTAATTTAATGAAGGGCGAAGCGATAATTACTAACTGGTTTAAAGAAAAAGACTGGGAACAGTTTGCCTTTCAAAAAGAAATGGAAGCGGCTTTTTTGGCCGGATATTCAGGCCTGTTAAATGCGCCTACAGGCAGCGGAAAAACTTTTGCAATGTTCCTTCCTTTTGTCGCCGACTATATAAACACCTATCCGGAAGATTATCAGCGACGCAAAAACAACGGTTTGTTAATGCTTTGGATAACTCCTTTACGGGCCCTTACAAATGATATTCGCAAGGCGATGCAAACTGTAGTAGAAGACCTGGGCCTGCCCTGGACTGTTGCTTCGCGTACCGGTGATACATCCGCCAAAGAAAAAGCAGCTATAAAAAAGCGTTTGCCGGAAGTTTTATTGACTACGCCTGAGAGCTTGCATATCATGCTTACTCAGAAAGATTATCCAAAAGTATTTGAAAATCTGCAGGTGGTAGTAGCCGATGAATGGCATGAGTTATTGGGCACTAAAAGAGGCGTGCAATTAGAATTGGGTCTGTCGAAACTCAAAGCATTGCAAGCATTATCAAACACAGAAAATAAAACCAAACACTCGCTAAAAATTTGGGGCATCAGTGCTACCATCGGAAATCTCGAACAAGGAGCTGATGTACTTCTAGGAAATGATATGCCTCCCGAAAAGATAAAACTGGTTCGAGCTAAGCTTGATAAGAAATTGGTGATTAATTCCATCATTCCGGAAAATATCGAAGAATTTTCCTGGGCCGGGCATTTGGGAATTAAGCTTCTGCCACAGGTAATGGAAATTGTGGCGCAAAGCAAAACAACCCTTATTTTTACTAATACACGCTCCCAAACAGAAATCTGGTATCAGGCAATACTTGACAAATACCCGGAGTATGCCGGTATTATGGCTATGCACCACGGCTCACTTGATAACGAGCTGCGAACATGGGTAGAAAATGCTTTACATGCCGAAGCGTTAAAAGTGGTTGTCTGTACTTCTAGTTTAGATCTCGGTGTCGATTTCAGGCCGGTTGATACGGTAATACAAATAGGCAGTCCTAAAGGCGTAGCTCGTTTTATGCAACGAGCAGGGAGAAGTGGCCACCATCCCGGGGCCACTTCGCGGGCCTGGTTTGTGCCAACACATTCTTTGGAATTGCTGGAAGGAGCAGCCATTAAGCAGGCGATTGTGGAGGAGATCTTCGAAAGTCGCGACCCGATTTTACTGGCAATGGATGTGCTGACGCAGTATCTCGTTACACTTGCCGTTTCAAACGGATTTAAAGCCCAAGAGGTATTTAAAGAAATAAAAACCACTTACGCTTTCGCGGATTTAGGGGAAAAGGAGTTCAATCAAACACTTGATTTTATTACGAAAGGTGGCAAAACCTTGTCGGCCTATGATGAATATTTGAAAGTTGAAATTGAAGACGGGATTTATAAAGTGAATAGCCGAAAGGTTGCGATGCGGCATCGTTTAACCATGGGGACCATTGTTGGTGATGTAAGTATGCGCATAAAGTTTCTGACTGGCGGATACCTGGGCTCTATTGAAGAAGATTTTATCGCAAGGTTAAAAATTGGCGATAGTTTTTGGTTTGCCGGCAGAAGTCTTGAACTGATTAAAGTGAAAGATATGACCGCCTTCGTTAAAAAATCGCCAAAGCATAATGGTAGAATACCAAGTTGGATGGGTGGCCGTATCCCCCTTTCTTCACAACTTTCGGCGATGTTTAGGCAAAAGTTGGATGAAGTTGCTCACCATAACGAAAAAGATATTGAGATAAAAACGCTTCGTCCGTTATTTGATATGCAGGCTGAACTTTCCCATCTTCCGATGAGAAATGAATTCCTGATCGAGAAGTTTAATTCCAAAGACGGCTTTCATCTTTTCTTTTACCCCTTTGAAGGAAGACTGGTTCATGAAGGTATGGCTTCGTTGTTTGCTTTTCGAATCTCGAAAATCCGTAAAGCAAGCTTTTCAATTGCCATGAACGATTATGGTTTTGAGTTATTGAGTGACGAAGAAATTCCACTCGAACAAGCCTTGGCTGCCGAGTTGTTTACATCCGAAAACTTACTTGATGATATCCAGCACAGCCTAAACGCGAATGAAATGGCCCGACGACGTTTCAGGGATATTGCTCATATCGCTGGTTTGGTATTTACCGGTTTCCCGGGAAAAACTATGAAAAACAGGCATCTTCAAGCTTCAACTTCTTTACTATTTGATGTGTTTAATGAATACGAGCCGGATAACGTTTTAGTGAGGCAGGCTTACAATGAGGCTTTGCAATTTCAGTTAGAAGAGTTTAGATTAAGGGAGGCATTAAAACGAATAAAAGATTTAAAAGTGATTATCACTCAAAGTGCTAAACCAACGCCCTTTGCGTTTCCAATTATGGTAGACAGGCTTCGCGAAAAGCTAACTACAGAATCTTTGGAAGAACGTGTAGCAAAAATGACAAAGAGCTTTTTGTAAAGTTTATACGGTTTTTTAGTCTTTAAAGTCCGTTTATATATAAAGATGCTGAAACGAGTTCAGCATGACAGGTGCGTTATTAAAGCGCGCTGTCTTCCCGAACTTGTTTCGGGATCTTGCAATTGGATCGATTTTCATCTATAAGATGCTGAAACGAGTTCAGGATTATAAAATTTATTAAGTGATATCTCGTAATACTTGTAAGAATACTGTAGTCTTAAACCTACACTTGTTTAATAATAATCGACTTTTTAACGCAAATTACTCCTTGGCAGGAGCTTTGTAGAAGTAAATGTAAATACTTAAACTTATGAATCTAAAAAGAACCTTCGGGACCATTCTAACCATACTAGGTATTGTTGGATTAATATACGCAGCAATCGGGTTTGTTCAAAACTCAGAATCTGCAAAAGAACTTATTGTATTTGGCGTGTTAGGAGTTATCTTCTTTTTTACCGGAATAGGTTTAGTAAGAGATACCAGAGATGTTGCTAAAATGTAATCAGATATTTCTACCTATAAAAAAACCCACCTTGCAGTGGGTTTTTTTTGATAAGGTTTGTATTAAAGCTTTTCTCGAAGGGATTCAAGTAATCTACCCCCCTTGTAATAAT
>JANMZB010000489.1:0-4319 GCA_031382725.1 Sphingobacteriaceae bacterium
TGCGGGCGCCACTTATGAAACCGTGTTCAGAATTATCAATGATCTTGTGCAAGACAAGATGATCAAATTATCGGGTAAGAGTATTATGATTATAGATGATGTACGATTAGATAGTCTCACTCACCAGCAGGTAACTACTCCGGTTGATGGCGGTGTGATAACAAGTTGAATTCAAAATTAAAAAGTCAAAATTAAAAATAGAAACAGTGCCGGATTCGGTTTAAACTGGCACTGGTCTCTTATAAGGAATAATAATGAATCACCTGTCCATTTGTCAAGCTTTTTAAATCTTTAGGGTGTATCACCAAAACATCAGCATCAATTCCAAGTCGGATATCTCCAGAACCATTAAGAGCGGTTGCCTCAATCTCAGTCCCTGAATTAATACTCCTTGCCGGGAAAAATTCATCGAAGGAAGTTTTCTGCAACTTTTCACCTTTAAAAAAGCTTTTAATTGGCGATGATGGAGTAAGTCCGAATGACTTTTGAAGAAACGGCTCAATAAAGAGTTTAAAGGTAACTAAAGACGAAAAAGGATTTCCCGGCAGGGCAAAAACCATTGGCCCGTCAGGCATTTTGCCACACCATATTGGTTTCCCTGGTTTTATAGCCACTTTATGAAATAGTTTTTCTACGCCCAAACTTTGTAAAATTTCGGGAACATAATCCGCATCACCGGCTGAAACGCCTCCGCTTAATATGATAACATCATATTTTAGAGCCTTAGAAATTTCCTGGCGAAGTTCTTCTTTATCGTCTTTTAAATGTTTGTATGTAGACGGAGAAATAGTCCATCGTTTAAGTAAAGACTTTATAAGATAATAATTGCTGTTGCGTATCTCAAATTCCAAAACCACTTCGTTCAGGTGCTTTACCTCGTTTCCGGTAGTAAACAACGTAAGCCTGGGCAAACACTCAACCCGTATATTTGATTTACCAAGAGTGGCCAGAGTGCTAATTACAGAAGGTGTGCAAAGAGTGGACGCTTTAATCGTAAGGGTTTCTTTATTCAAATCTTCACCCTTTCGGGCGATGTTTTGATATGCTTTTAGTATTTCTATCGTGAAAGAAACCTTTTGATTTTCCTCCTTGCTGTCTTCTCGTCTGATAACTGTATCTGCCGGAAAAGGTACAGCCGAACCGGTCATTATTTTAAAAGCAGAACCTGATTCAAGCTCCTTTTTAGGAATTTTTCCCGCATAAATTACTTCCTGAACCGTAAATTCCCGAATCCCACTTTCCCAATCTTCAAACTTAATAGCATAGCCATCCATTGCTGAACGATTGAATGGCGGATAATTGCGGTCAGCAAATATATCTTCAGCCAATACACGTCCATCAGCTTCATCGAGGGAAAGTATTTCGGTTCCAAATGATTTGGCTTGGTAGAGTATTAAGTTTTGTGCTTCTTGATATGATATCACGGTTTGTTTTTTTAAGCTTTCAGATATGAGCTATCAGCTGTCAGTTTTTGAGCGTTGGACTGTCCGTCTTTCGGACTTCCCGACTTTCCGTCTACTTAACTCAATGCCCTCCACCCTTCATCATCTTCCTGGCATGAAAAACCGCCGGCAAAATAGCTTCCATAGATTCCCTGGCTCCATCTGTACTTCCCGGAAGGGTAACAATTAACGTTTGCCCAATAGAACCCGCCACACCGCGACTCATCATCGCAAGCGGTGTCCGCATCTGACCGTAAGTACGAATGGCCTCCATAATTCCTTCAGCATCTCGCTCCAAAATTTCTTTTACTGCCGTAACCGTATTATCCCGAGGGCCGAGGCCGGTACCGCCCGTAGTAAAGATAAAATGAATGTCTTCAGCAACCCATTTCTTTATCTGTTCTTGAATTTGGCTCTTTTCATCAGGAACAATGCTGTAATGAACTACCGTAGCATTTACTTTTTCCAGCATCTGGCAAATAAGTTTCCCGCTGTTATCTTCCCGCTTCCCTTCGGCAGTAGAATCAGAACAAACCAGTACTGCGCAGCTGGGAGAAGTAGAAAAGAATTTTTTGCGATCGCTTTTACCACCTTTTTTCTCTAAAAGCTTAATGTTTCCTATTTCCAGTTTGGTGTCAACTGGTTTTAGCATGTCGTATATTTCTAATGCCGCTACCGAAACCGCTGTAAGCATTTCCATTTCGATGCCTGTGCGGCCGATGGATTTTGCATTTCCAAGAATTACTATTCCGCTTCTTGAAAGAATAGTTTCGTCAAGATCGCTAGCGTGTTTTTCACGATCAATAAATTCAAAACTAATATCCATGCCATCAATAGTAACCGGGTGGCAATGGGGAAGGAGTTGGGGCGTGAGTTTGGCACCGATAAATCCGGCTGCACGGGCTACATCAAATAAGTTTCCTTTCGGAAGCTGGTCATTCTTTATCAGGTTTATTGTTTCTTCAGAACAGAAAAGAACTGCTATGGCTCTCGCAGTTCTGAGTGTAATTTGCTTGCCGGTTATATCTCGCATTAATTATTTATTCGTCAAAAAAGTATATGGTGCTAAGATAGCGATATGGTTTATTTATAGAAGTAAACAAACTTTCTCACAGGCTTTAGATCAGCAGTATTTTTCCCATAACCTTTTTAATTTCAGTGCGTAGCAGTATCAAGTAAGAAATAATACGCCTCTCATGCAAAACATTTCTATTACAACTACACCTATTGGGAACAATGATATCAGAGTGCTCATTGAAGGAGATCTGGTTATTACCGAATCTGAAGAACTAAGAGAAGCTTTATTAAATCTTTTACACGGCTATCAATCAATCGAAATAGAGTTGAAAAATATTAACAGACTGGATGTTTCGGCCTTGCAGCTATTAGTCGCGTTATACAAAAGTGCCCGGGAAAATCATAAAGAGTTAAACTGCCATTTTGAAGAAAGCGAATACGTAGACAGGATATTAAAGCACTCAGGCTATCATACATTTTTCACTCAACATTTTCCAATTCTGTGATGAGCAAGACTGTTTTAGTAGTTGATGATTCTGATATGGTCAGAAAGATTTTGAAGTTCACGCTTAAAAGCAGTGGATATAATATCCTGATAAGTGAAGACGGAAACGAGGCATTAAAGTATTTTGATGGCCAAAATATTGATCTGATGATAACAGATTTACACATGCCTGAGAAGGATGGTATCGCGCTGATAAATGAAGTACGGCAAATGAAAAATTACCGGTTTATGCCTGTTATATTATTCCACTCTTTACCTGCTGAAATTAAACCTATCATAGAAAAATCTAAAGCCACAATTCTTTTCGACAAGAATTCGATAAGTGAGCAACTCATACCAACCATTAATAAACTCATTGCCTGATGGACCAGTATAAAGAAAGCTTTGGCGAAGAGGCCCTTGAGGTAATCAGTGAGATGGAAAAATGCCTCTTATTGATGGAAACCAATAAGGATCATTCAGCTTTAATTCAGCAGGTTTTTCGCGCTATGCATACCTTAAAAGGAAATAGTTCGATGTTTGGTTATCGGGTAATCGCAGAGTTTACACATCACCTGGAATCCATCTACGAGTATATCCGCAGCGGACAAAAAACAATCAACAAAGAAATTCTGGATGTTACACTCGAATCGCTTGATCATTTATCGTATCTGGTAGAAAACGACAGCATTTTGGATTCCGTTCACAATAGAACTCACCAGATTCTTACCGCCAGAGTTGTTAAAATTGTTGATGAGATTGAGGCATCCCTGAATAAAGTAAAAAAAGAAACGACCAGCATAGAGGCTTCTGTATCACAAGGAAAAGATCTTAAAAATTATCATATCCGCTTTTCTCCCGCAAAGGAGATCTTTTATAACGGAACTAATCCTTTATACCTGATCGAGGAGTTACAAACTTTAGGTGAATGCGAAATAGCCCTTAATTATTCTGCTATTCCCTCCATCGAAGAGATTGAACCGACACATTGTTATACCAGCTGGGATATTTACCTGGAAACCAATGCAAGTTTACAAACGATCAAGGATGTTTTTGTATTTGTTGAAGGCCGATGCGAATTGGAAATTACCGAAAGAGTAACTTTAGAAAAGGCTGATCTGCAAGAGCAACCCGCCATCGACACTGAACAAATAACCTTGCCTTCATTCGAATCTCAGGGTGTAGAATTGTCGGAAAAGAAGAGCGTGATTTCAAGCATCAGGGTTCCATCAGATCGTTTAGATACCCTGATGAGCCTCGTAAGTGAGTTGATGACTTTGCAAGCCAAACTTGGAATGTTTGCCGAAACAAGCATTCAGCCTGAGTTTTTGGCAGTATCCGAAAATTTAGAAAAAATCTCGGCACGGTTAAGAGAC
>JANMZB010000827.1:0-1838 GCA_031382725.1 Sphingobacteriaceae bacterium
AGGGTACCGGCTGTCGGGTACCCTCTGTCCAGACCCTCGGGTACCGGCTTTCCGGGTACCGGCTCTCACTCTCGGGGTACCGGCTGTCGGGTACCCTCTTTCCGGACCGTAGAGTACCGACTTTCCGCCTTCCGGGTACCCGCTTTACGGGCCTGCGGGTACCGGCTTTCCGGGTACCGACGGTGCCTAGTCTTCCTTTTCCGGGATTCCTAGGTTTCCATATCCCAGGTCCTAGTTCATTAAAGCCGGGATCCTAGGTCTTCAAATCCGGGGTCCTAGGTCAACAGCGGGTCAGGAACTTGTCCGCCGATAGACGGGGGCTTGTCCTTTGAGATGCCGGGGTCTTGTCCGCCGAAATTCCGGGGGTCGTAGGTCCTGTGAGCGACATAGGATCGGTACCGTGTGCGACGACGTCGGCGGGTAGGGGACCTCGCCCCCGGCTTTCCCGGGGCTAGTTCCAACAATCGACGTAAGAGCGGTACCGTGATATACGAACGCCGGGTAGCCGCGGGGTTGACGACGTCGGCGGGTAGGGGACTAGTCCTCCAAAATCGGGGGGTCGTGTCCTCCGACGATGCGAAATCCGGGGTCAAATCCGGGGACTGGTCCCCCGCAATTCCGGGGAGCGTATCAGCCAGCGAATGACGTAGGAGCGGTACATTGGTCTACGAACTCCGGGTATCCGGGGCCGACGGCGTCGGCAGATGACGTAGCATCAGTACCGTGGTTAACGACGACGGCGAAGGACGTAGCAGCAGTACCATAGTCTACGACAACGGCGGGTCGGGGGCCGGTGCGGTCAGGGTGTTGGAGTGATTGGGCAGAACCGTCGGTATCCCAGGCGCGATGTGTGGATAAGGGGGAAGGGGGCGGATCCAAATGATAAGATCTAGCGTCCATGGATTTGAACAGCACTGCATAAGGGTAGGGGGCTTGGAGTGGTAGGTATTCTTGGTGCGGCCGTGTGCCATAGTACCGATAAGAGCTTATCTTTATATACCATTATTTTGGAATGTGAGGTGGACTGGGATTTTTGGAGAGTAATTAACTCCGTGCATTCTGGTTCGACTCCGATGGTACCTCCGGTATGGAACGCTGGTAGGGGTGAAGGAAGTTTTGCTTTTGCTTTTACATCGATGGTAAAACGGGGTCGTGCGTGTACGCATGGCATCCGTGGTCGAGGTAAACAACGAAGCTGGGGGACGGCATCCTTCGGTGTGGAGTGTCGAGGGCTTGTAGTACAGGACTGTGTGTTGTGGTTGGCTTGGGGTTTGATATGCAAAATGGTAATGATATGGGTGGAAATGGAGGGATTGGCTGTTGGTACTTGTGTTATGTGCTGGTTGGAAACGCCCATGGTGGGTGTACTGAAGTGTCTACAAGATGGTAGGCTGGTACATGATTATTGTGTGTGGTTGGGGTCCATAGGTAGCGATATAAGTCAAGTAACCGTTTCCCTGGCTGAGTAATATGGGTCCGATATGTTGCGGATATTAATTGCTGTCAAGAGGCTTGCTGTCAAGAGGCGGGTATCGAACGCTTGTTGGAATCGGACTGATTATTCAGGTGGGAAGGGTCCATTAGTTGTAGTGTGGTCCGGCTGAGTGCGGAATAGGTGCCGAGTGGTTTGGCTATCGAACGTGGGTTTCCAGACGGAATCTACAACACGTGTGCAGTTGAGACATGGTCTCATGAGGGAACCGTGTATCACCTCTAGATAATACCATCTTCATGGGAGAAAAAGATCTCCATTACTATCTAGGTGGTATGTGATATCGGGACGCTCGTGATCAGGGGAATGAAGACGGGCTGTCTTTTTGTGGATTTTCGCCACGGAA
>JANMZB010000008.1:0-1030 GCA_031382725.1 Sphingobacteriaceae bacterium
CCGGGTGTGGTGATCGCCGGGGAGGCGGGGTGGCCAAGGATCGGTAGCGGTCGTTGGCGCTTGGATGCTTGTTGGGATCTTGGGTAGTGGGTACATGGGATGGTTATCCACCATGAACAACGAAGTACCGGCGGCATGAGCGAGGGAGTCGCTAAGGCGGTCGCGGGAAATATTACGGCGGGAACGGCGGACTTCAGGGGCGAGTGGAGGGTCGTGGTGATGGTCGTGGGATCGTGCGCGACGATTGATATGGAGAGTCTCCAAGGGGGTCGCAGCCAGGGTGTGAAGTGGTTGCGATTCTTCGATAATCACGGAGTCCGGGCAGGGTAATGCCGGACCCCATGGGATAGCGGCGGCGGTCGGATCCCAGGTGCAACGACGCTGGGATGGGGTGCCGGGGGGTGCGGGGTCGAGGACATTGGTGTCCGGACGGTTATCGTCATGATCGGGCGTGGGGTTCACGTGGTCGGGGTTGGGAACCACGAGCTCGAGAGTTGGTATGGGGAGACTGGTAGGAGGGTGTTGGCCTGTAACCGGGTGGAGGTGCGTAGGGCTAGGGGCCGGGGTGTGTCGGGCGGGTACGGCATTATCGGGAGTATCGACGGATGCCTGGGAGGAATCATCAGGAGGGTAGGGAGTAAGGAAAGCGGGTTTGAACGCGTCGGTAGGGAAGGAAGTTTCCTTATTGTGATGTGTGAACGGTAGGGCGCTACGGAGGACGCTTCGTTCGATGACGCGATGGGTATCCGCTTTTAGTACGTAGAAACACAGGGCATCGCCGACGTTATGGGCGACGCCAAGCCAGTAACCCGGAAGTTCACGGGTGTCCGGAAATTTACCAGTAGGGTCGTGGTAGTAGATAGGTTCGTAGAACTTGAATTGCAGGAATGCCGAGATGTCGGGTGTATCCCCCTTACGCCGAGACCACGGGGTGGCCCAGCCTAGGGTTTCGTCGGCGGAAATATTGTGGATGTCAGCCATGTACGAAGCGGCGTAGAACCATACGGCTTGGGGAGCGCCGGTCCGCATA
>JANMZB010000590.1:0-1155 GCA_031382725.1 Sphingobacteriaceae bacterium
AACGTAGCCCCACCACAAAATTATGGCATATCACTAAACCGCCTATTCCCCCACCGACACAACACTGCAATCTTACTATCAATCACCCCACTGGAGCCGCATCATTAGTCGCCTTTGCCCACGCATCGTTATTCTCACCGTCACTTTCAACCCTGCAACACGCTCTTAACAAAAAATTTATCACCGACTTCCCTGGCCTCACTGCTCAATCCCTACGAGCACATCCACCGACTTCCTCCGCCATGATTAAAGGCCACCTTGATCAAGTACGCCAACACATACGTCCAACATCACACACCATACCCACACCAGACGACAACGATCGCATTGACACCGACCTCATCCTAACATTTCACCCACGAACACATGCATGCTACGCAGCATGCCTACAACAACCGATCACAGGACGCACGTACTCCGACCAAACCGGCCGTTTCCCCGCCACGTCCAGCCTAGGAAACACTCAGCTCTTTGTGCTTTACGATTTTGATAGCAGCTCCATTCATGCTGTCCCCATGGCTACGAAACACGCAACGGACATTCTCAAAGCATTCAAAACTGTCCACGATACCCTGGTACGAGCCGGCTTACAACCGCAACTTCACCGACTTGACAACGAATGTTCCACCCTACTTACCGAATTCATGCACGAAGTACATCTTTCCCACCAACTCACGCCACCAGGTAACCACCGCGCAAACGCTGCGGAGCGCGCAATACGTACGCTAAAAAATCACCTAATAGCCGGATTATGCAGCACTGACCCAGATTTTCCCAATTATCTCTGGGACCGCCTTCTACCCCAAGCCATACTAACGCTCAATCTTCTTCGCGGATCCAGAATAAACCCAAACCTATCTGCATAGGCTCAGGTCTTCGGTCAGTACTCGTACAACAGCACTACCCTTGCACCCCCCGGTACCCACATCCTAGTGCATGAAAAACCTAACAAACGCCCGACATGGTCACCACATGCAAAGGATGGGTGGTATCTTGGACCCGCTTTCAACCACTACCGATGCTACCGCACTTGGATCTGGAGTACCAGATCTGAGCGCATCTCCGACACCAACACCTGGCTGCCCAAATTAGTTTCTCTTCCCCACGTCACACGACAGGAAACACTACAAGACAGCACATCTGCCATCATCACCG
>JANMZB010000651.1:0-7245 GCA_031382725.1 Sphingobacteriaceae bacterium
GCGGCTCGGTGCTTTTTGCAACACCAAGCTTGTCTTATTTCCTTAACAACATAATAAGCGAATCCGATTTCAGGGATAAGCCTCAAACGCTGGAATGCTTCACCCTTTTGGATGATTATGATATATTTACATCAGTAAAGGTTTGGGCATCGCACGATGATTTTATTTTGTCTACCCTCTGCAAGAGTCTTCTAAGTAGAAACTTATATCATGTGGATATAACCAGCGACGTGCCCGATGAAGTCGTAAAAAATGGGTTAATCGCCAAAGCGCTTGCAAGATTTCCAATAAAAGAAAGCGAGGCTTCTTATTTTGTTTTTACTGATACACTTTCTAATAACGCATACAAAGTTGGGGCAGAAAACATCAATATCTTAATGAAAGACGGGACGGTTAAGGATATTACTCAAGCCTCGGATAATTCTAGCCTTGAAGCACTCTCTAAAACCGTAGAAAAACACATTCTTTGCTACAGCAAAGAGCTTAAAAACATGAGAGAGTAGTCTTTTTTGATTAATTTCTTCAAAATTTGTTCATATACTAATAACACCTAAATTTGCGGCGATGCGATTTACTGCCCAACAGCTTGGAACTTTACTAAATGGTACCGTAGATGGAAATCCGGATGTGACAGTAGATCGGCTAGCAAAGATTGAAGAGGCGACCCAAGGCTGTCTTTCTTTTCTTGCAAATATGAAGTATGAACAGTATTTGTATCAAACCGAAGCATCAATTGTAATTGTTGGCGAAGATTTTCAACCAACCGAAAAGTATTCCAGCACCTTAATTCGGGTGCCAGACCCTTACAGTTCCTTTTCCATTCTTTTAGACTTATACAATACTTTAAAGCGCGAAAAATCAGGCATCGAAGAACCATCTTTCATTCATCCCACTGCAACAATTGGTAAGAATGTTTATATCGGAGCTTTCGCCTATATCGGTGCTGATGTTAAAATAGCGGATAACAGTAAGATTTATCCTCAGGTGTATATTGGCGATAATGTTGAGATTGGAAGTAATACCACAATCTTTCCTGGGGTAAAAGTCTACTACGATTGTAAGATCGGAAGTAATGTTACTATTCACTCAAGCACTGTAATTGGCAGCGATGGTTTCGGCTTTGCGCCGCAAGCCGATGGCAGTTATAAAAAAGTGAGTCAGATTGGAAATGTTATATTAGAAGATAACGTGGAGATTGGCTCTAATACCTCTATTGATAGAGCAACCATGGGCTCCACCGTTATTAAAAGAGGTGTAAAACTTGATAATCTGATTCAACTTGCACATAATGTTGAGATAGGGGAGAATACAGTAATTGCATCTCAAACCGGAGTTTCCGGCAGTACTAAAATAGCCGATAATTGCATTATTGGCGGACAAGTAGGCATTGTTGGGCACATCACCATTGCAAAGGGAAGCCAGATTCAGGCAAAATCCGGCATTAGCCGTTCTATCGAAGATGAAGGCAAAAAGTGGGCGGGCGCACCCGCAACTACTTATAATCAGCATATGCGTGCCCAGGTTGTAATTAACAGATTGCCTGATTTAGAAAAAAAGGTAGAGGAACTTGAGCGGAAGCTTGCTGAAAAAAATACTTAAATCGCTGATCTTATAAAATGACGATTAAACAAAGGACGATTAAATCTGATATTACCATTTCAGGAACCGGACTTCATACCGGCCAGGCTGTCAACATGACTTTTAAGCCCGCGCCCGAAAATCATGGTTATAAATTTAAAAGAATCGATATTGAAGGTCAGCCGGTTATAGATGCTGATGTAGATAACGTTACCGACACATCTCGCGGTACCAACATTGCGCAAAATGGAGCTACCGTTAACACAGTGGAGCACGTTTTAGCTGCTTTAGTAGGATTAGAGGTTGATAATGTTTTAATCGAACTTGATGGTCCTGAAACGCCGATCATGGACGGGAGTTCTATCCGGTTTATCGAAATCCTTGAAGCTGCCGGTTTTGTTGATCAGGAAGCCGAGAGAGAATATTACTATATTCCTCATAACATACATTATTCTGAACCCGACCGTAAAGTAGAAATGGTGGCTATGCCATTAGATGATTATCGCTTTACCTGCATGATCGACTATAATTCTCCGGTGTTGGGTAGTCAGCATGCGGCAATTACCACCATTTCAGAATTTAAAAAAGAAATTTCTTCGAGCCGTACTTTTTGTTTCCTGCACGAATTAGAGATGCTGCTTGAGAACGATCTCATCAAAGGTGGCGACCTTAATAACGCCATTGTGGTGGTTGATAAGGAGGTAAGTAAAGAGGAGCTTGAAAAGCTAGGGGTGTTATTCAACAAAAAAGATATAGATGTAGCGAAAGAAGGTATCCTGAATAACATCGAACTCCGCCATCAAAACGAGCCGGCCCGCCACAAACTCCTCGACATGATTGGTGATTTAGCATTGGTAGGCGTTCCCTTGAAAGGGCATATTATGGCGGCCCGACCTGGCCATGCGGCCAATGTTGCTTTCGCGAAAAAAATTAAGGCTCAGATCAAAAAAGAGCGTAGCAAAAAGAAAGTAAAGCTTTACGATCCCAATGCAACGCCTGTATATGATACAGTTCAGATCATGAATATACTGCCGCACAGGCAACCATTTCTCATGATCGATAAAATACTTGAGCTCTCTAAAACGCATGTAGTGGGTTTGAAGAACGTTACCATGAACGAGGAATTCTTTAAAGGACATTTTCCCGGTTCACCATTATTTCCCGGTGTTTTGCAGATTGAAGCAATGGCCCAAACTGGTGGAATACTAGTATTAAACACCGTTCCGGATCCTGAAAATTGGATCACTTTATTTCTAAAGATCGAAAATGCGAGGTTTAAAGATAAAGTAGTTCCGGGCGATACCCTTATTTTCCATTGTGATTTATTGGCTCCGATAAGAAGAGGGATAGCGCAAATGAAAGGGATTGGAATTGTAGGTGAGAGAATTGTTGTGGAAGCAGAATTAATGGCTCAAATTGTTAGAAGACCCACCGAAAATATTGAAGGATGATTCAACCCTTAGCATATATACACCCGCAAGCTAAAATAGCCGACAACGTAGTTATTGAACCGTTTGTAACGATCCATAAAAACGTTGAGATAGGTGAAGGGACATGGATTGGCCCCAATGTAACTATTATGGATGGTGCCCGAATCGGTAAAAACTGCCGCATTTTTCCGGGAGCTGTAATTTCAGGAGCACCTCAGGATTTGAAATATAAGGGTGAAGAAACCACCGTTGAAATTGGCGACAACACCACCATCCGCGAATGCGTAACCATAAACAGAGGTACAAAAGACAGATGGAGAACCAAAATTGGTAACAATTGCCTAATTATGGCTTATTGCCACATTGCCCACGATTGCGACGTTGGAGATTATTGTATTTTTTCAAATAGCACTACTCTTGCAGGGCATATCACCGTTGGCGATTATGTTGTACTTGCCGGAATGGTAGCCATTCATCAGTTCTGTAATGTTGGCTCACACGCTTTTGTAACTGGCGGATCTTTAGTTCGTAAAGATGTTCCTCCTTATGTTAAGGCGGCAAGAGAGCCATTATCTTATGTGGGAATAAATTCTGTGGGTTTGCGCAGAAGAGGATATTCATCAGATGATATCAACGAAATTCAGGATATTTACAGGACGCTTTTCGTAAAAAACTTTAATGTAAGTGCAGCGCTGGATATCATAGAGGCCGAAAATCAGCCAACAGAAATCAGGGATGAAATACTTGATTTCATCAGAAATTCCAACAGGGGCATTATGAGGGGTTTTGCCGGGGCTTAGTTGCCGTTACCATGGAAATCCTTCTTACAAATATTGGTCGTCGTTTTAACCGGGATTGGATATTTAGAAATGTTTCCTACTCATTTAAAAAAGGCAGCTCATATGCTATTTTAGGCCGAAATGGATCGGGAAAGTCAACGCTTTTACAACTCATAGCCGGAAGCCTCAGTCAATCAGAGGGAACAATCGAAATTACAGTTGAGGGTAAAAAGCTTGAGTCCGAAGAGCTTTATCAATCCCTAAGCATCGCAGCCCCTTATCTTGAATTGATCGAAGAATTTACCTTATCGGAAATGATCGATTTTCATTTTGGATTCAAGAACTATATTCCCGGTTTAAATAAAGAAAAGCTTTTGGAACTTCTTGATCTCAAAACATCAAGAAATAAGGCTTTAAAATATTTTTCCTCCGGGATGAAGCAGCGGACAAAACTGGCACTTGCTATTTGTTCAGATACTGACCTCTTATTGCTAGATGAACCTGCATCGAACTTAGATGCTCAGGCGATAACTTGGTACCAGAATTTAATAAAGGACTATACCGAAAACAGGTTGGTGATTGTATGTTCTAACCAGGAGCATGAGTATTATTTTTGCGAGAATCAATTGCAAATAAGTGATTATAAATAGGCTTTTGACTTTAAACCCCATTTTATCCATTCCCCAATTCAATTATCTTTGTGCCTTTAACACGATAACATTATGGCTAAAGCTTCGGAAGTAAAAAGCGGAAACGTTCTAAGATTTAATGGCGAGCTGGTAACGGTAGAAGAATTTTTACACCGTACTCCCGGCAATCTTCGCGCGTTTTATCAAGCCAGAATGCGTAACGTTAAAACCGGAAAGCTTGTTGAATATCGTTTTCGTACTGATGAAGAGGTCGAGATTTGTCGTGTTGAAACTAACGATTATCAATACTTGTATGATGACGGAGATTTTTTCGTGGTGATGGATAATAACACTTATGAGCAATTCAATATTCCTAAATTCTTATTTGGCGATCAGGCCAGGTTTTTGAAAGACGGAATGAATGTAATTATTGCTTTTGAAAGCGATGAGCCAATTATTGCTCAAGCTCCTACAAGCGTTGAATTAGAAATTAGCTATACAGAGCCGGCCGTAAAAGGTGATACTTCAACAAATGCTCTAAAGAATGCAACGGTTGAAACAGGTGTTGAAATTAAGGTGCCAATGTTTATCAATATTGGTGATAAGGTAAAGGTCGATACCCGTAATGGCGAGTATATAGAGCGGGTGAAATAGCGGAATATTGTCATACTGAAGAGTAATTTTTAAAAATTAATGACATATCGGAAGGTAAGATTTGCATGAAGGCTCGGGAGGAAGTACCAGGATTGGTATGTTGTTAACCACCCCCAACCCCCGCCGGCGGGGGACAGTAAAGCGCTTTAGAAATTCTTGTGGAATGAAAATGGCCGATTAAAATGATATTTACTTACGCGATGCCTAAAGCATCCAGTATCCCCCGTCTGGCGGGGGAATTAAAGGGGGTGGTTAACGCAAGGTGTATTTGTAAGAAGGTTTTTTGAATCAAATAACAGTTTGGGGTGTGTCATGCTGAACTCGTTTCAGCATCTTACACATATTTTAATTATTGCTGGTGCGAGATCCCGAAATAAATTCGGGAGGACAAAGCGCTTTAAAAAACACAATAATATTTGTCAAGGTTTAATTTGTAGTGACTATCTCTCAACTTGCCATGGGGACATGAGCGTTTTGTAACATTCCCAACTAGTAAGAACGTGAACAAAGCCGAACTAAGGAAGCATTATCTGCAAAAAAGAAAGGACCTGTCCCCTAATAAGCGGGAAGCTTTGAGCGGTGAAATTGTATATCGGTTTAATGAGATTTCTTTAGGCCACTTAAAGTTCATTCACATATTTTATCCGATAACCGGAAAGAAAGAATTTAATAGTTTATTGTTGAAAAAGAGATTGGAGAGGGACTATCCCCATCTACAATTTCTGCTTCCTAAGGCCAATCTTGTAGAGCATACGCTCTTACACATTCTTTGGGAGAAGGATACTCCATTGGCTATGAATCAATGGGGAATTACCGAGCCGGAAAACGGCACTGAAATTTCCGCTAAAATGATAGATGCTGTTCTCGTGCCCTTACTCACTTTCGATACTACAGGCAACCGCCTGGGATATGGAAAAGGTTTTTACGATCGGTTTTTAGCCGAATGCAGGATTGATGTATTGAAAATCGGAGTGTCTTACTTCGAGCCAGAACAGGCTTTCGAAGAAGTTGACCAATATGATATTCCGCTTGATATTTGCGTAACGCCAGCTAAAGTTTGGTATTTTGAGAAAGGGCATAAAAAAAGCGGCCTTTAAAAAAAGCCGCTTCTAATTTATTAATTGAAAGCTTATGCTAACTCTTCTACTTTAATGCCAGATAACGCTTCATCAACTAGAATCCGTCCGCAATGCTCGCAAACGATAACTTTTTTGTGCTGACGAATATCTAATTGTCTTTGAGGAGGAATTTGGTTATAACATCCGGAGCATGAATCGCGTTGGATAGTTACTACCGCTAAACCATTTTTCGAATTGTTACGCAAACGGTTGTAAGCTGTTAACAAACGCTCATCGATAAAAACTTCAGCGTCTTTTGCTTTGCTAACTAATTCGTTTTCTTCTTTTTGAGTTTCGGCTGTGATATTTTCAAGCTCAGCTTTCTTTATTTCAAGATCTTTATGACGCTCTTCAATATCAACAACTGCTTTTTCGTAAACCTGAGTTTTGTTTGTGATATCAAAACCCAATTCTTTAATTTTCTTTTCGCAAACCTGCATTTCTAAACCCTGGATTTCAATTTCCTTAGAAATAGCATCGTATTCGCGATTGTTTTTAACATCATTAAGTTGGGTTTCGTATTTTTTCACAGCTGCCTGAGCATCTCTGATCATATTTTTACGTGTTACGATAGCATCTTCGTAATCATCCAACTCACTTTTTATTTTCTCAATACGGGTTTCAAGTCCGGCAACTTCATCTTCTAAATCTGCTACTTCCATAGGAAGATCGCCGCGAACCTGCTTAATCCTGTCAACCTGCGTGTGTATGTTTTGCAGTGCGTATAAAGCCTTAAGCTTCTGTTCTACTGATTGTTCCATTAAATTAAATAATTTATGGGGTTTGTATTAAATTCTGTTAAATGGAGGGCAAAGTTAGGAAATTTTTTCTGTATTATTTCATATATCAATTCTTGTGTAAATTGCTCACTCTCATAATGTCCCACGTCTGCGATTACTATCTTTTCCTCCGCATCAAAAAACTCATGATATTTAAAATCTGCACTGATATAAACATCAGCTTTCGCAGCTATAGCATTCTTCAAAAGGAAGCTTCCCGAACCACCGCAAACCGCGACTTTGTTAACCTTCTTTCCCCTAAAAGCAGTATGCCTGAT
>JANMZB010000703.1:0-12734 GCA_031382725.1 Sphingobacteriaceae bacterium
CTTGCCGATAATCATTTAAATAAAAATGAGTTCATATTGACCATTAACTACGATGGTCAAAAAACACAAGGTTTTGGAGGAGCTACATTCCTTACACATGCTGCAGTTGGAGGCTCTATGGCTCCTGCCGATTTCGGTGTAAGCGGAGGCTGGTTCGGTTTGAGAACAACCAAAAACCTTCCAAATTTATTTCCGGATTACACTGGCACCGCAGACAAGAGAAGTCAGTTCTATCAAACCGGACAAAATTTGGAAATCAATAATATCAGTTCATTTACTGATGGTTTGTCTGTTACAAAAATCCGAAATGTTACCCGTAGTGGCACAAAAGGCCAAAGTGGAGATTTTGCTGATGTAGATTTTCCATTGTTCCGACTGGGAGAAATGTATCTTATTTATGCCGAATCTGTTTTAAGAGGCGGCACCGGTGGCGATAAAAACACAGCCATTCAGTACATCAACAATCTTCGGGTTCGTGCTTATGGAAATACTTCAGGCAATGTATCAGACATAACGCTTCCATTCATTTTAGATGAACGTGCACGTGAATTGTATTGGGAAGGCCACCGTCGTACAGATCTTATCCGTTACGATCTTTTTACAACTGGCACTTACTTATGGCCATTTAAAGGTGGTGTAAAAAATGGCAAAGCAGTTGAAAGCTATCGAAATCTGTACGCTATTCCCTTCGAAGAAATTAATTCCAACCCGAACCTGACGCAAAATCAGTGATACTAAAATACGGATTAGCTAAAATTTAAGAGATAATTAAAACTCCTGTTATGAAACTTATACTAAATAAAATATTACTAATGAGCTGTGTTGGCTTGTTACTTGTATCATCCTGCAAAAAAGATGAAACCAAGGTTACAGCATTACAAGATGCTAAACCGGGTCAGCTTAATGCATCAGCTTCAGCTATGATGTTAACCAGAGCAGATGCCGATAAGCCCGCTATAACGTTCACTTTCGCCAAACCTGATTTTGGCTTCGATGCGGCAGTTACCAATACGCTGCAATTAGATGTTAAGGGTAACAACTTTTCTAAGGCAAAAGACATAGCTTTTGATGCTGGTACGCTTACAAAGACATTTGCTACGATTGATTTTAATGCCATGTTGCTAGCCATGAAGTTAGCCACAGGTGTTAATACACAACTAGAAGCCAGGCTGAAATCCCAGTTTACTGGCACAGCGCAGGTACCGGTATACTCTAATGTAATTACTTTAACGGCAAATCCTTATGCACTTACTTCCTTTTTGTACGTCCCGGGTGCATATCAGGGCTGGACTCCAGCAACGGCTGATAGCTTAAAATCTGCTACCAGCAATGGAATTTACTTGGGTGTAATTGACTTCACTCCCGGAAATTTAGGCTTTAAGGTTCTTACCAAAAAATCATGGGGACCACCGGAATACGGTAAAGGCTCTACTCCCGGATCTATCGCTATTGGCGGTGGTGATTTAGCTGCCCCTTCTGCCGGAACGTTCAATGTTACTGTTGATATCAATGCTAATACAATTCAATTCGATCCTGTGCTTTGGAGCCTTATTGGTAACTCGCCGGCAGGAAGTAATTGGTCTAATGATGTTGATATGATGTACGACAGAACCAGTCAAACCTGGTCTGTAACGGCTACTATGGGCGTTGGAGAATTCAAATTCAGAAAAAATCATGACTGGTTAACAAACTTCGGTGATAAAACAGGTGACTTTATTTTGGATACTGAAAACGAAAACAACATAAAAATCACTTCTGCAGGAAGCTATAGAATTGTATTGAATTTAATCTCAAACACTTACAGCGTCACCAAGCTTTAGGCAAAATTGTAATGGTTAGTTAGTCTTGTATCAAGCCAGGAGAATTTATTCTCCTGGACTTACAAGACGTTCTCACCAAGTTCTTTAATATCTGAGCGCATAGGATTTGAAACCTTAACAGGATCTCACATCTAGTGTCTCAAATCTCAAACGGCGGAAGCCTTCTTGAGTGCCTCTATAAAAGACTATTACACGAAAAATCTCTTCAAAATGAAAACTTACCTGAAATTCTTCAGAATGCTTGGCTGTGCCTTATTACTAGGTGTACCTTCTCTGGCTCAAACCAATTTGGTTAAAACTCCTGGAAACATTACTTCAGTAAATATTCAAGGTAACAAACTAAGTTTTACAACTAATCACGCTTACGGCGAAATTACCGTTTATGCTCCCGGCATCATACGTACAAGGCTTAACAAATCGCCGTTAGGCAGAGATTTTTCGTACGCAGTGATAGCAAAGCCCTTACAAACCAAAGGAAATATCACACAAAACGATACCGAGATAACTATTCTCACGGACTCCTTGCAGGCCAGAATAACCAAACGGCCATTTGCTGTAAGCTTTTACACGCTAGACGGTAAGCTAATCAATCAGGATGAAACGGGCTTAACTACTTCGTGGATTGGTGAAGAAGTAACCACTTACAAGAAAATGCAAGACGGCGAACGCTTTATCGGCCTCGGCGAAAAAACAGGCAACCTCGACCGAAAAGGCAGTGCTTATACCAACTGGAACACCGACGCTTTTGGTTATTCTGTTGGTCAGGATCCGATCTACTCTACAATACCTTTTTACGTAGGTATTCATAGCGGATTGAATTACGGCATCTTTTTCGACAACACCTACCAAAGTGACTTCAATTTTGGTGCGAGTAACAACCGCTTCAGCTCGTTTTCCGCTCAGGGCGGAGAAATGAATTATTACTTTATTTACAATAAGCAGCTGTCTGACATTATCAGCTCATATTCATCCCTCACGGGAAAAATGAATATGCCGCCACTTTGGTCGCTGGGTTACCAGCAAAACCGCTATAGTTATTATCCGGAAACGGAAGTAATGCGCATTGCTCAAACACTTCGCGAAAAGAAAATTCCTGCAGACGGTATTACGCTCGACATACACTACATGGATAACTACAAGCTCTTTACCTGGAATAAAGATCGGTTTCCCAATCCTGCCAAGATGAATGCGAAACTAAATAGCATGGGCTTTAAAACCACTGTGATTGTAGATCCGGGCATTAAGGTAGAGCAAGGCTACGGTGCTTACGAGCGTGGTTTAAAGGATGATGTATTTATTAAATACACCGACGGTACAAATTATACCGGTCAGGTTTGGCCGGGCTGGTGCCATTTCCCCGATTTTACAAGTGAAAAAGGCCGCAATTGGTGGGGCAAAGAGGTAAAGTTTTTTGCAACCTCGGGCGTGAGCGGCATTTGGAACGACATGAATGAAATTGCAACATGGGGACAAAAAATGCCGAACAACGTTCTCTTTAATTATGATGGAGATACTGCCACACATAAACAGGCTCATAATATTTATGGCTTACAAATGGCTAAGGCGAGTTATGAGAGTGCAAGAAAAGAAATGAATAAACGTCCGTTTGTATTAACACGTGCTGGTTACTCAGGTTTGCAACGCTATAGTGCCTTATGGACTGGCGATAACCGCGCCGAAGATGACCACATGCTATTAGGAATCAGGTTGATGAATAGTTTGGGAGTAAGCGGTGTACCGTTTACCGGAATGGACGTGGGAGGTTTTACTGGTGGTGCTTCGCCGGCATTATTTGCACGTTGGATGCAGATTGGAGCTTTTACACCGTATTTCAGAAATCACACGGCGGTGAACACAAAGTCTTCTGAACCATGGGCCTATGGTGAGGAAGTTTTAGAAATTTCGCGCAATTATGTAAACCTGCGCTACACCCTTTTGCCATATATCTATTCTAATTTTTATAAAGCTTCGCAAAACGGACAACCATTAATGCGAACCCTTGCCATTGATAATACCCACGATGCAAAAGTGTACGATCCACAATTCCAGAACCAATATTTCTTCGGGAACGCCTTTATGATCGCCCCATCAGATAGTAAAACAAACTTTTTGAAGGTTTACTTCCCGAAAGGAAAGTTCTATGATTTTTATTCTGATAACGTGGAAACCGGAAATCAGGAAAAGAATATTCAGCTCTCGATGCAAAAGCTACCGATATATGTAAAGGAAAGCAGCATTATTCCGATGCAATCATTGATACAATCCACTTCGGAAAAACCAACTGACACGCTAACCATACATCTTTACCAGGGAGAGCGACTAAATGAGTTTGTCTATTATGAGGATGACGGAGAAAGCTTTAACAATGAGAAAGGTGTATTTTACAAACGTACCATCATCTACAATCCGGCCGGAAAATCCATTTCTTTTAGCAAGTCTGAAGGTAGTTTCAGTTCTAAATTCAGAAACCTAAAGCTTGTCCTTCATGGCTTTGGCGAGTTGGGTTCGATCAAATCGGATGGTAAAAACTTATCTCTAAAAAACGATTTAATCTCTTTTTTGGCTCCCATCTCGAAGTTCGATCCTGTAAGTGAAGCCAGCAAAGCTGAAACGATAGCGGTTAAAAGTATTGTTATAAAAAACGACACAAAACAAATAACCCTGACTTACTAAATTATGAGAAGGTCTGCCGTACTTATTTGTTTATTACTATGTTTTACAAAGCTGTCTGCGCAATTGCTTCCGCTTGAACGCATAGAACCAATGAGCTGGTGGACCGGCATGGAAAACCCTAAATTACAGCTTATTGTGCATGGAAATAAGATTGCGGAGAGCAACGTAAAACTGCAATATCCGGGTGTTAAATTGGTGAAAGTCCATAAAGTTGAGAATCCTAATTACCTGTTTATTGATCTTCTTATCAGCACGGCAGCACGGCCCGGAACTTTCAATATCAGCTTTACAAAAGCTGGTGAAAAAGATCTCATTTTTCAATATCAACTTAAAGCAAAAGATAAATCAGCAAAAAGAATTGACGGGGTAAATAGCGCCGATCTCATTTATCTCATCATGCCCGACCGTTTTTCGAACGGAGACAAAAGCAATGACACTTTTGAAGGAATGCGTGAGAAAACGCTTAACCGCGATTCTATTTATCGCCGACACGGCGGAGACTTACAAGGCATCATCAATCATCTTGATTATTTGAAGAACCTTGGAGTAACCGCAATTTGGTTAACGCCAGAAGTGGAAAACGATATGCCTAAAGCTTCCTATCATGGTTATGCTCTAACAGATCATTACAAAGTTGATGCGCGTTTTGGAACAAATGAGCTTTTTAAAGCTTACTCGGATAAATGCCAAAAATTGGGTTTTAAAGTCATAAAAGACCTTGTTCATAATCATACCGGCACAGAGCATTGGTTCATAAGAGATCTTCCAATGAAAAATTGGGTTCACCAATGGGATAATTATACTCAAACGAATTACCGCGATCATGCGCTTATGGATCCTTATGGCTCCGAAAAAGACAAAAGGCGAATGCTCGATGGCTGGTTCGTTACAACCATGCCTGATTTAAATCATAGCAATCCGTTCGTACGAAACTACCTAACGCAAAACCACATTTGGTGGATAGAGTATGCGGGCATTGATGGCTTGAGACTGGATACTTATGCCTATAATGATCCGGCATATATGGCCGATTGGGCTAAAAAGATTCTTGCGGAATTTCCTACACTTTCAATTTTTGGTGAGACCTTGGTTGACGGGATTGTAAACCAGGCTTTTTTTACCGAAGGAAGAACTCTTAACCAGCCTTTAAATACTCACTTACCTGGAATTACCGACGTTCAAGTTAAAGATGCTATTTATGAGGCGTTAAATACGAATAGCTTTAACCGCCTATACGCGGTTTTATCTAACGACTTCATTTATAAAGATCCCTTTAAAAATGTCATTTTCATGGATAACCATGATATGAGTCGCTTTTTTTCTAAGGTCGACGAAAATTTAAATAAATATAAATCAGGGCTTGCGCTGTTGCTTACCACTCGCGGCATTCCTCAACTCTATTACGGAACGGAGATCCTGATGAAAAACTTTTCTAATCCGGACGGCTTGGTGCGATCAGATTTTCCGGGTGGTTGGGAAAAAGATAGAGTAAATAAGTTCTCGGCCGCAGGCCGGAACAACAGCGAGAATGATGCCTACGACTATTTAATTAAACTGGCAAACTATCGCAAAAACAGCACCGCCCTAACAACCGGTAAATTAATGCAGTTTGCTCCCGAAGATGGTGTGTATGTCTACTTCCGCTACAACGCAAAGCAAACTGTAATGGTTATCAGTAATTCCAATCAAAAGGAAATCAATATAACCACAGCAAGGTTTGCGGAACGTTTAGCAAATTTCAAAAAGGCAAAAAATATCATTACCAATGAATTGATACAAGATATCTCACAGATCAATATATCGCCTCAAACTACACTTGTATTAGAATTACAATAAGCATCTGCAAACAGAACGCAAATAATATCATAAACCATTAATCTAAAATCATGAAGAACCTTTATATATTGATTGCCGCATTTTTTCTTACAGCGTCGGCCTGTAAAAAAGATACACCTCAAGAACCAATTCCGCCTGCTACCACTAATGGAATTGATATCCCCGCAAACGCGATGGATGGCGTTACCTATATTAAAGGCGGCACTTCTGCTATTCTAAATCTCTACGCTCCCGAAAAGAAAACGGTTTCTGTAATTGGCGATTTTAACAACTGGCAGGCTGATGCTAAGTATTCCATGCAAAAAACGCCCGATGGCAAACGCTGGTGGCTGCAAATAGATAATCTTGAGCCGAACCAGGAATATGGCTACCAATATCTTATCGACGGAGATTTAAAAGTTGCGGACCCGTTTACCGAGAAAATTTTAGATCCTAATAACGATTCATATATCTCGTCTGCCATATATCAAAACTTAAAGCCCTATCCTACCGGGAAAACCACCGGTATTGTTTCTGTAATGCAGGGAAATACTGCGACTTACTCATGGACAACAAACAATTTTACGCGCCCCGAAAAAAAGAAACTGGTTATTTACGAATTACACTTACGTGATTTTCTTGCCGCACACGATTACAAAACTTTAAAAGACACGCTCAGCTATCTATCGAGATTAGGAATCAACGCTATTGAATTAATGCCCGTTAATGAATTCGAAGGCAATCTTTCCTGGGGATATAACCCTTCATTTTACTTTGCAGCGGATAAATATTACGGCACCAAAAATGCCCTTAAAGCTTTTATTGATGAGTGCCATTCACGAAAAATTGCGGTGATACTCGATATGGTACTCAATCACTCTTTCGGACAATCTCCCATGGTTGAAATGTACTTCGATAAAACGGCAAACAAACCTACAGCAAATAATCCCTGGTTTAATGCAACACCAACGCATCCGTATAATGTAGGCTATGATTTTAATCACGAACGTGGAGAAACGAAATACTTCTCAAAAAAAGTGATGGAGTTCTGGATGAAGGAATATAAAATTGACGGTTTCAGATTTGATCTTTCCAAAGGATTTACCCAAAAAAACTCAGGTTCCGGCGACGCGGCAGTTGGAAATTGGTCCGCTTACGATGGAAGCCGGATAGCCATTTGGAAAGAGTATAACAACTACATAAAGTCCATAGACCCAAATAATTTCTATGTTATTCTGGAACATTTCGGAAGCAACCAGGAAGAAAAGGAGCTATCCGATCAGGGAATGATGTTCTGGAATAACTTGAATTACAATTTTAATGAAGCTACCATGGGCTGGATTTCAACATCCAACTTTTCAGGCATTTTCCATCCCACACATTCATTTACTGAACCTGATAATCTGATAGCTTATATGGAAAGCCATGATGAACAGCGACTGATGTTTAAAAATATCGCTTACGGAAATGCCTCGTCAACTTACAGTGCCAAAGAACTAAATACTGCTTTACAGCGAAATGCTATGGCTGCCGCTTTTTTCTTTTCGATACCCGGCCCAAAAATGATCTGGCAATTCGGTGAATTGGGGTATGATGTTAGCATAGATCAAAACGGTAGAACAGGCGATAAGCCTATCCGATGGGAATATTATCAGAACACAGAGAGAAGAAAGCTGTACAATATATATTCCCGTCTTATAAAAATGAAGATCAATAATTCGTTATTTAATACTTCATCATTTGAATATTCCCTTACAGGATCAGTTAAAACCATCAAACTTACTTCAGCGGGTATGAATGTAATTGTGGTAGGAAACTTTGATGTAAATCCAGTGAGCACTTCGATTAATTTTCCTTCAGCGGGAACCTGGTATGATTATTTAAACAGCGAAACAATAAGCGTTGGTGCTAGTGCTTATTCATTAACGCTGTCGCCAGGAGAATATCATATATTTAGTAACAGTCCGCTAATGTAAACTTGCTTAAACAACAAAGGCGTGGAACCATCCACGCCTTTGTTGTTTGCATTTGAAAATGATTACTTAATTGCCCTATCCAGGTGAGTATAACCTCCATCAACATAGATCAACTGTCCGGTTGTATGGCTTGATTTCTCAGAAAGAAGGAAGACAGTCATGTTGGCAATTTCGTCAACTGTAGTCATTCGCTTTTGGTAAGGAATTAAGTCTGTTATTTCTTTTAAGCGTTGTTGGGGATTCTCCAAGGTTTTTACCCATGCATCATACATTGGAGTATAGCACTCTGCAACAATAACTGCATTTACTCTAATATCATACTTCCCAAGTTCAATTGCCCATTCTCTTGTAAGTGCATTTCTACCACCGTTGGCAGCCGCATACGCAGAAGTATTTCCTTGTCCGGTATCTGCAGTTTTAGATCCAATATTTACAATCGAACCTTTAGACTCCTTTAAAAAAGGCAGGCACTCTTGCGCCATTAAGTAATAATGAACCAGATTTTTATGAAGCGATGACATGAATTTCTCATAACTTCCATCTTCAAGACCAATCCCATCATTAACGCCGGCATTGTTGATCAAACCTTCAATACGGCCGTATTTTTCACCAACTTCCTGTACCGCACGCTTAGCTTCGACAGGGTTGCTTAATTCTGCCTGTACACCAAAAGCCTTACCACCTTTTTCGATAACATTTTTAACAGCTCTGTCGTTGTCGTCTTTTCCTCTACCAACAATTGCCGCGATTGCGCCTTCACGAGCCAAAACATCAACAATACCACGACCAATACCTTTGGCTCCACCTGTAACTATAACTACTTTATCTTGTAAATTTAAATCCATTTTAAAATTTGACTTTAAAAACTGTCTTAAACCATAGTGTTTACTTACCAGGATTTAAGTTATTAAGAGAGCTTATTAAGATACTTTATGTCTTTATAACACTTTGTAAAAAAGACGATACTTCAATCATTCTACAAAGAAATGTCTCTTTTCCAGGGGATAAAATCATCCTGGCATAATTGAACGGCCTTTGGAATTTCTTCGCCACTTGCAACTTTAATTACGTATTCAAGAATTCGCTCTCCGGCTTGTTGTATTGTTTCTTCGCCTTCGATAATTGTACCACAATTTACATCGATAATATCCGGCATTTTGTGATACAGTTTTGTATTAGTAGAAAGCTTAACAACCGGAGCAATCGGATTTCCGGTTGGAGTTCCAAGTCCCGTAGTAAACAAAACCACGTTGGCGCCAGCGGCAACTTCCGCAGTGGTACACTCAACATCGCTACCTGGAGTACATAATAAGGTCAATCCTTTTTTAGTTACTTTTTCAGGATAATCTAATACCTGAGTAACTGGAGAAGTGCCGCCTTTTTTCGCTGCTCCGGCGGATTTGATCGCATCAGTAATTAAACCGTCTTTGATATTTCCGGGAGAAGGATTTGCATAAAAACCAGATCCCAATGCTTCAGCTTTTGCGTTGTAAGATTTCATCAATTGCATGAATTTTTCAGCATTTTCTTCGTCAACACATCTGTCGGCTAACTCCTGCTCAACACCACACAATTCCGGGAACTCTGCCAGAATAACCGACCCACCAATTGCGGTAAGCAAATCTGATGTATACCCTATAGCCGGATTTGCAGAAACACCTGAAAACCCGTCAGAACCGCCACACTCTAATCCAACGCATAATTTTTGAAGTGATGCAGGCTCACGTTGTTGCTTATTTGCGTCGATTAATCCGCAAAAAGTTTCCTTAATCGCTCTGTTCATCAAAGCTTCTTCGGTACCTTCTAGCTGTTGCTCTACCACAATTAATGGCTTGGAAAAGCCGGAATCACGCTTTAATATCTCTTCATTCAAAATACTTACCTGAGCATTTTGGCAGCCCAAACTAAGTACAGTAGCTCCGGCTACATTAGGATGAGTTATGTATCCTGCTAACAAACCGCACAAACCACGAGCATCATTTCTGGTGCCACCGCAGCCCATTTCATGTGTTAAAAATTTAACCCCATCAACATTCGGGAAGATTCTTACTTGTTGGTTGTTTGAATTTGCAGCCTGGTTGAGATCAATACCCGAAATCTCGTCTACGCTTTTACCCGATTTGTAAAGGTCTATTAATAGCTGAGATTTGTTTTGATAATCGGATGTGATACCATATCCAAGTTTCTCAACCAAAGCTTGTTTAAGAGTATCCATATTTCTGTTTTCACAGAAAACCATCGATATAACTAACCAGTAATTCGCTGTTCCAACAGAACCGTCGGCTCTGTGATAACCCATAAACTTTCTGTCGGCCCATTTGCTTACATCAGGCATTTCCCAATTCGTTTTGCGCTCGCCCAGTTTAAAGCCATCAGTAGCGTGCACTATATTCGAAATAGTTAACAAACCGCCTCTTTTTATTGGCTGACTGGCTTTTCCCACCAATACACCGTACATATAAATCGGATCACCGATATTCAAATCGTGAATATTGAACTTATGCTTCGCGCTGATATCTTCAATTAAGGTAAATGCAGTATCACCATGCGTAATTAAGGCACCGCTTTTAAGATCTTGTAGGGCAACCAGCACATTGTCTGATGGATGAATCTGCAGATACAGATGTTTATCCTCTTGAATCATGAATATTTGTGTATTAGTTTAAAATTCTTGTTATACTATTTGATTTCGTACTGCTACGAGAAAGCGGAAAAACTGATTAATGCGCAGATTCTACCCCATCAAGCTTACTGGCTGTAGTTTTTACAGCGAAAAGGAACACAACCAGAAAACATAAAGCAGGAACGACGTATGCAAGTTGAATGCTACTCATGTCAGAAATTTTTCCCATAATTAATGGGAATACTGCCCCACCGGCAATTGCCATAATTACCAGCGACGAACCGAGTTTCTTTTGCTCACCCAATCCTTCAATACTTAAAGAAAATATAGTTGGGAACATAATCGACATAAAGAACTCAACACCAATTAAAGCATAGATTGAAAACATTTTTCCAACCATTATAGCACCAATTAAAAGCACCACATTTATCACACAATACAAGGCCAAGAGTTTGTGAGGTCTGATATATTTCATCAGGAAAGTACCAACAAATCGGCCAATCATAAAGGCTAGCAAAGCTACAGCGAGATATATTGCTGCTTCCTTCTCTTCGATACCAGCAGCCTCACCAATGAAGCGTATGAAAAAACTCGATACACATACCTGCGCACCTACATAAAAGAATTGCGCTGCCACACCAAGCATTAAGTTTGATTGTTTCCAAATGCTACCTACAGCAACATTGCTGGAATTTGAATCATCTTCTTCTACGATCTCAGGAAGTTTAACTTTCCAGATAATTAGAGCAACTAGTAAAACTACAATACCTATTATTATGTAAGGAACCTGTACGCTCTTTGCCTCGTTAGCTAAAAAATTATTTATCTCCGCCGAACTCATGGTCTGTTGCTGAGACTCGCTAAGCGTTTTACCAGATAGAATGAATAAACCTCCTAATAGTGGAGCAAGTGTTGCTGCCAAACCATTAAAAGACTGGGAAAAATTCAATCGCATAGTAGAAGTACTTTTGTCTCCTAATACAGTAACGTAAGGATTAGCAGCAGTTTCCAGAAAGGTTAATCCACTGGCGATTATAAATAAAGCAATTAGAAAAACTCCAAAAACCCTCATCTCTGCAGCGGGGTAAAACATAAAAGCACCTGCTGCAAACAACAGTAAACCTAAAATAATACCAGATTTATAACCATATTTTTTCATAACAATACCAGCGGGTATAGCCATTACAAAATAGCCTATAAAAAATGCCGAATCTATTAAAGCTGATTGTAAGTCTGTTAACTGACAAGCCTTTTTCAGGTGTGGTATTAGAATGGGATTAAGATTGTGTGCAAATCCCCATAAGAAAAATAAAGATGTAATTAAAATAAAGGGTACTAAATACTTTTTAGTGGTTATCATAATTTTAGATTCTGCAAAATTCAGCAACACTATCTAGCTGTGAATTTTAAAGGGGTTTATAAATGATTGAAATATTAAATGTGAAATTAGGAATACATTTTAGATTATCATTTTAAAAGATTGGCAATTTATTGAACTTTATTGGTACATTTTTGTATACAATTCTGTTTAAACGCCAAAATTTTTAATTTCTAATTTATTCATCAACTATTCGGTACGACAATACTCGAACTTTATCATTGATATTCTTTTTTGCAAACAAAACCTATTTTTATAAAAACATCACTCTAGATTCAACTTTTGATTTAAAAATATCTGACTAAAACCTTTACTTTGGGAAAATTTCATAGATGATACCTCAATTAAAAAAGCACATTGAAGATGCCTGGGATGACCGTAATCTTCTTAAAGAAAACGCTTATACCGATGCAATAGAAACAGTAATTGAAATGCTAGATAAAGGCGAA
>JANMZB010000731.1:0-13038 GCA_031382725.1 Sphingobacteriaceae bacterium
TCGAAAGAAGATATTCTTCACTTAACTGATTAATAGAAGGAATGCGGTCGCCCAGCTTTAATTTCTTTAAGCTAATGGAGTTGATAATTGATTCGGAAATTTGAACGTATAAAGGTTTATTTTCCTGGAAATATAATTTCAAGTCAAATTTCATAATCAAGAAAAGGGCTTATAATCTTTAAAGTTAATTAAGAAAACCGTTCTTTTAAACAAATTAAGCATCGGCGTATTTAATCTGTTTGCAAAAACTGCACTATTACTTGCTAGAGCCCTGATTATCAAACAGAATGTATAAGAAAATTATTACGGAAGGATTAAACGCAAAGGAATTGTTACCTTTAAACAGGATGGGACAGGATGCCTAAAAAGTTCATCAGGGCTAATTTTAATTTCTTTGTATTGACCCTTATCACACACAAAAAGCATTATAAACCATTTTCTGCATTTGTAATTACAGCTAATTTAGTGAACTATTTGAGCACTATGTTTTGATTGCATAGTGCTTTAATTAAATTAGTAATTGTTCAAAAGAGCAGCAATTATATTAACCAAACCAGATATAAAAAACCAAAAATATGAGGCCTTTTAAGTTATTGATGATTTTCGCTTTTGTTGTATTTACCACATCTCTGCTTGCGCAAGATGAAAGACCGGCAATTATGCAGAAAATTTGGAATGCAATCTGGATTGTTGTTCCGGGTGAGTCGCCTCAGGAATATGGTGTATACCGGTTCAAGAAAACCTTACAGCTTACTAATAAGCCATCGAGTTTTATTGTACATGTTTCAGCGGATAACAGATACAAACTATTTGTTAACGGGCAATTGGTTTCTTTAGGCCCGGCACGTGGCGATATTTATCACTGGAATTTTGAAACCGTTAATATCGCACCATATCTTAAAGCAGGTGAAAATAACGTTTCTGCTCTTGTTTGGAACGAGGGCGAGTTGAGAGCAGAAGCACAAATGTCTAACAAAACAGCGTTTATTCTTCAGGGCGATTCACCAGCCGAGGAAATACTCAACACGAACAATTCTTGGCAAGGAATACGGGATAATAGTTTTACGCCTGTGATTCCTAATCTTATCTATACCTATTACGTGGCTGGTCCTGGGGATAAGGTAGACCTTCGAAAATCAGTTGCAACTAATGATTGGAAAAAAGCTCAGGAGTTAAATAGAGGATTGCCTAAAGGCGTTTTTGGATGGACCGATGGATGGATGCTGGTTCCAAGTCCTATTCCGCAAATGGAACTCACTACGCAGCGGTTAAAGAGTACACGAAAAGCTGAAGGGGTGGAAGTGCCAGCAACTTTTCCGGCACAAAAAGCCGCATTTACTATTCCGGCAAATACCGTTGCTACTATACTTTTAGATCAGTCTCATTTAACCAATGCTTATCCAACCATTCTTTTCAGTAAAGGAAAAGATGCTCAAATTACGTTGGCTTATACCGAAGCCTTGTATATAAAAGAGGCGGATGAATTGAAATGGAAAGAACAAAATAAAAAGGGAAATAGAAATGAAGTGAAGGGAAAGAGGTTTGTTGGTCGTGAGGATATTGTTATATCAAACGGCACAGCTGATCAGGAGTATACTTCTTTATCCTGGAGAACCTATCGATATGTTCAGTTAAAACTGGAGACCAAAAACGAACCGCTGGTTATCGACGATTTCTATGGAACCTTCACTGGATATCCGTTTAAAAACAATTCGAAATTTATTTCGGAGAACCCATTGCTTTCAGACATCTTACAAACGGGATGGAGAACAGCCCGTCTTTGCGCGGTCGAAACGTATATGGATTGCCCGTTTTACGAACAACTACAATATGTTGGCGATACCCGGATACAGGCTTTAGTTTCTTTATTCAATAGCGGCGATGATCGTTTAATGCGTAATGCGATTAATTCGATTGATAATTCCCGAATGGCCGAAGGTGTTACGTTGAGCCGTTATCCAACTGCGCATGCTCAGGAAATTCCTACTTTCTCTTTATGGTGGATCGGGATGCTGAATGATTATTGGAAATACAGGCCCGATGCTGAATTTATTAAAGAAAAGCTTGCCGGAGAAAGACAAGTGCTGAATTTCTTTAGTCGCTACCAACAAGAAGACGGTTCTTTAAAGAATCCGCCTTATTGGAATTTTACTGATTGGGCTGAGGATAAGGGCTGGAATGAGGGTGTAGCACCGATAGGAAAAAATGGTAACTCTGCTTCTCTTGATTTACAATTATTATGGGCCTATCAAATTGCGGCAGAGTTGGAGAGTAAGATTGGAATGACGGCCCATGCGGAAGAGTATAAAATAAGAGCTCAAAAGCTTATGCAAACTATTCGGACAAAGTATTGGAATGAGTCTAGGCTGCTGTTTGCAGATACACCTGAAAAGGATTTGTATTCTCAACATGTAAATGCTCTGGCAATTCTTACAGAAACGGTGACTGGCGATGAAGCAAACCAGTTGGCCAAAAAGCTTTTGACCGATACTTCACTTACGCAGGCAACTATTTATTTTAAGTATTATGTGAACCAGGCGCTCGTAAAATCCGGCTTTGGCAACGATTATTTAAACTGGCTGGGAATATGGAAAGACAATTTAGCCCATGGTATGACAACCTGGGGAGAAACTTCGGATATCAACGGTACCCGATCCGACTGCCATGCATGGGGCTCCCATCCTAATATTGAATTTTTCAGAACAGTTCTTGGAATTGACAGCGATGCGCCGGGTTTTTCAGCTTTAAAGATCGAACCACATCTTGGAACCTTAAAGAAAGTAAGTGGCGAAATGCCTCATCCAAACGGCAAAGTTTCGGCGCAATATGTGTTGAATAATGGTAAGCTCAAAGCGGTGATCGGATTGCCTAAAAATACTCCTGGTTATCTGCTCTGGAAAGGTCAACGTTATCCCTTAAAGGCTGGCGAAACAACAACACTTAGTTTATAATATGATTCAGAGGAGCTTGCCGTTTGTAATTAGATGTGTTTGTGTTTGCTTGGTTTTATTATCGGGCCTTTTTAACAAACTAGGTGCGCAAGTGATTTATCCGGCACCAGCCGGATTAAAGCCTAGCGATGAGTATCTGGTAAAACTTAACGGAAAAGCTGCTTTTGTCTACGATTCGCCAATACCAGCTGCTTATTGTTCGTTTGACATTAAAGAGGGTGTCGATATTGTAATTAAGGTCAACCGGGATGTGAAATGGGTTGACGTAAGGCCTCTTTCTGCTGGAATTATTCCGGTGTTTAAGGACAGTACGATTCGTATTCATATCAGTAAACCTCAGCAATTAAGTATTGAAATAAATGGTTCAATAAAACATCCCTTATTTCTTTTCGCTAATTCGATTGAGAAGAACAAGCCTAAAAAGAGCGATGCGAATGTGGTGTTTTTTGAAGGAGGCAAGGTTCATTACCCCGGTATTATCGAATTAAAAAGTAACCAATCTTTATACATCGAGGGCGGAGCAGTAGTTGTTGGCGTTGTAAAAGCCAAAGGCCAGAAAAATGTTAAAGTATTTGGAAGAGGAATTTTAGACGGTACTTACAACAAGAATTTAAACGATTCTTTAATGAAAGCAAAGCCGGCTGATCTGCTGAATGCATTACAAAACACCAAAGGAAAATATAACCGCTTTCTGGAATTTATTGATTGTGAAAACGTATTGGTTGAAGGCGTTACATTACATAATAGCACCTCGTGGCAAATTGTCCCTGTGCATTGCAATAACGTTCATATCAATAATGTAAAGGTAGTTAGCGATCAGGCTTCGGATGATGGTACAGACATTGTAAGAAGTAAAAACGTGATCATTGAAAATTCTTTTTACCGGACAAAAGATGATTGTATTGTTATTAAAGCACATCTGGATTATTCAAAAGAGGAAGGTGTAGATCAAGTAATGGTGCGCAATTGTGTATTTTGGAATGCCCTGTGGGGGAATGGAATAGAGATTGGTTTCGAACTGAACTCCGCCCAAGTCAAAAACGTCACTTTTAAAAACTGCGATATTATCCATATTGAAGCCGGGGCTGCAATTAGTATTCATAATGCCGGTACAGGACATGTTAAAAACATTGTCTTCGATGATATTCGCATCGAAGATGCCCGGCAGAAATTATTCGATCTTGCTATTTTCAGGTCTCAATATTCTGAAGATGGAACCCGTGATCCTGAAGAAAGAAAAAAATATTATTTGAACGGAGCTTGGGATGGCGTCTTAATGGTTCCTCAGAAATTGAAGGAGAAGCATGCACCTTTTCGGGGCAAAATAAGTGATGTTGTTTTTCGGAATATCCAAATTGTTGATGGATTATTCCCATATTCTGTTTTTTATGGATATGATGTTAAGCATAATATTAACAATGTAGTCATCGAGAATCTAACCGTTCATGGAAAAAGAATTCAAAGTATCAATCAACTCAAGCTATATTCTGAAAATGCAAACAATGTAGTAGTGAGATAAGCCATATTAACCATATTCGATCTTCAAATAATTTAAACTTAGATAATGAAACGTATTTTATTTTTTCTCCTGCTACTGTTTACGATACAGCACACGTACGCGCAAAATGAATGGAGGGTATCTTCTCCTAATAAATCACTTCAATTAGTTTTAAGTAATGCGAATGGAAAACTGCTTTATAAAGTATTATCCGCAAATGTTGAGGTAGTAAAAAGCTCTTCTTTAGGGATGGAAACATCTTCCGGAAGTTTTTCTAATGGCTTAAGCTTTGTTAAAACAAGTGGTAAAAGAATTAACGAACTCTATAAATTAACTTCAGGAAAAAGGAAGTTGAATAATGCTTTCGGAAATGAAACCAGTGTTACTTTTAAAAATAAGAACAATGCAACCATTCAAATCGACCTTAGAGCTTATAACGACGGGGTAGCTTTTAGATATAACTTCCCCCAAAATGCTCAAAAGCTGACAGTTAATTCCGAAGCAACCCAATTCTCAATCCCGGTTAACGGAAAAGTATGGCACCAAAATCACGATTTGCCAGGTCAGTGGGGGCCCGGATATGAAGGCATTTACACCAATGGTGTAAAAATTGGAACCAACGCAAAAGATAGGTCGGGATGGCTTTTTCCGGCCTTATTCCAAACAGCCGGACATTGGCTTTTACTTACCGAAACTAATCTTGAAGGCACTTACTTTGGAGCACATCTCGACTCTGTTACTACAAACGGCGTTTACCGGGTAGCACAGCCGCTTCAGGGCGAAGGTATGGGTGTTGGCGAAATTACAGCCACTTCAAAAGCGCCATTTTATACACCATGGCGCACATTTATTATCGGGAAAAAGCTTGGAACTATCGTAGAGTCAAATCTGGTATTCCATCTGGCGGCAGCCAACCGCACCGGCAATGTAAGCTGGGTTAAACCAGGCCGGTCTTCATGGAGCTGGTGGGGTGATCATGACAGCAGCCGCGACTTTGGAAAGCTAAAGAGTTTTGTGGATTTGGCTAAGGAAATGGGCTGGGAGTATTCCTTGGTTGATGCAAACTGGAATGTAATGCAAGGCGGCGGCACCATAGAAGATCTGGTTAAATATGCTAATTCACAAAATGTGCCTTTGTGGTTTTGGTATAATTCGGGTGGTCCGCATAACAACGTTACCGAGCAGCCACGAGACATTATGAGTGACTCAGAAAAACGCAAAGCCGAATTTAAAAAGCTCCGTTCATGGGGTGTAAAAGGAGTTAAAATTGATTTCTTTCAAAGCGATAAACAGAATGTAATACAACAATATCATGATATTTTAACAGACGCTGCCGCGGAACAAATCCTGGTAAATTTTCATGGTTGTACGTTGCCTCGCGGTTGGGCCAGAACCTATCCGAATTTATTGAGTATGGAGGCCGTGAGAGGTGCAGAGAATTATGGTTGGGGAAAAGAATTTGCCCTGCAGGCACCGGTTCAAAACAATATTTTTACCTATACCAGGAATGTAGTTGGCTCTATGGATTATACCCCCGTTACATTATCAGATTACGATTGCTGTAAACATACCACAACTAATGCCCATGAACTTGCACTCAGCGTTTTGTTTGAAACCGGAATTCTGCATTTCGCGGATAGAGCTGCTCCCTACCAGGCGTTGGATAGCAAGGTTAAAGCTTTTATGAGAACGGTTCCTACAACTTGGGACGAAACAAAATTTATCCAGGGTGAGCCGGGCAAAGAAACAGTACTGGCCAGAAGAAGCGGCAAAACCTGGTACATAGCAGGATCTAATGGCGAAGCCCGCGCAAAAAATCTTTACCTGAGATTACCTTTCCTGTCAGGGCCGTCATATAAAGCCACAATTTTATCAGATGGCGCCTCTCCAAGAGAGATAAAAGCTTCTGAAGCTACTTTCAAAAAGAATGGAGTACAGAAGGTGAATGTTTTGCCTAACGGCGGATTTGTGATGGTCTTAATGCCTGCGGTAAATTAAAAGGTTGGTAAAATTTCAGGTCGAATAAGCTATTCAGTAATTAAACCTATGACAATTAAGCATCTTTTTTTTAACAGCTTATTAAGCCTGATATTTGTTCAATACACTTATGGGCAGGTTGCTTTTAAACCCAGGTTTTCTAATAAATGGGAAAACGTTAGTAAAAGTATAAATGCCAACTGGGATGTTGAGCTAACTAAGACAGCTGATTTGCCTTATATTTTTATTAATTCTTTCCGAAATGCCCCCTTTATGTTTTATTGGGATACCTACTTTGTAAATAAAGGATTACTTGGAAACAATTTTGAAACCGTTGCCAAATGGAATGTGCAAAATTTGCTTTTTGTGGTAAACAAGTTTGGTTATATGGGAAATGCTGCTGTAACTGATTGGGGAATGAATCGTTCACAGCCACCTTACTTATCAGCAATGGTAAGAGATGTTTTTGAAAAAACGGGTTCGGTAGATACTGCTTTTTTAAGGGAAGCTTACCCTGTTTTAGAGAAAGAATACCATTTTTGGACGGATACATCTTCCCAGGCGATTGAACAACATAACACTCCTGTAAAAGGACTGCAACGCTTTTACCATCATGCTAGTAATAAAGAACTTCTGGCTTTGTTCGAAGAGGTTTCTAGTCGTTTCGACATATCTCAAAATATTACGGATGAAGAAAAGATTAAAGTTGCTATACCTTATGCTGTAGAAGCCGCTACAGGGATGGATTTTACAACTCGTTTTGAGCATCGCTGTCCTGATTTTATTGCGCTAGAACTTAACTGCTTGCTTTATACCTATGAGAAAAATTTTGCCTGGATGGCTTCCTTACTCAAATTAAAACATCAAAACGATTGGGAATCTAAGGCTGAACTCAGAAGAAAGTTAATTAACAAGTATTGCTGGGATGAAAATAGTGGGATGTACTTTGACTATGATTATGTAAACAAAAGAAGAAGTAAAGTTGCAGCTATCACTACCTTTCAGCCCTTATGGGCAGGCGTTGCCTCAAAAGAACAAGCTGCAAAAGTGATTAAAAATATGAACGTTTTCGAGGGTGTTTGGGGATTGGCAACAACTCAGAAAACAGGAGAAACCAAGAATTATCAGTGGGGAGAAAAATCTTTGTGGTCGCCGATGCAGGTGCTTGCGGTGGCAGGATTGAACCGATATGGTTATAAGGTCGAAGCAAAAAGAGTGGCTTCGAAATATCTTGATCTTATTACCAAAAATTATCTGAAACCCGAACCCGAACAGTATAAAGATCAAACCGGATTAATAACTTACAGAAAGTCGGGAAGAATTTATGAAAAGTATAAAACTGATGGCACTATAAACGATAATGAGTACCAGGCAAATGATATGATGGGATGGACAGCAGGGGCATTTGTATTTTGCTATCAATACCTGAATGCCGGAAAATAAGTTGATCCATTCATCTATGGCGATCACAAGAAAAACCTTTATCAAACGATCTGCCTTTGGTGCTGCTTCGGTTTTGCTAAGCAATTTTCCTTCACAACTTTTGGCGGCAGATAAGAAAATTAAACACCTGGGATTAATTACAGGTGTATTGCGCAAGGAACTTAAGGATGATTGGAAAGGAACTTTACGTAAGATTTCATCCATTGGATATAAATACATCGAGTTTGAGAGTTTCGGAACAGAAAATCAAAAAGAAGAAAAACGTTTTCTGAAAGATATCGGCTTAAAACCGCTTGGAGGAGGCACGGCTATGGCTCAGCTAAAAACTGATGACAGCGTTAAAAAATTAGTTGAGAAAGCCCTGTTTTGGGATAAGAAATACCTCACCTGCTACTGGCCCTGGATGGATAGCGGCAAGAATAAAAAGCTCGATGACTTCAAAAAGGCGGCAGCTGATTTAAATCGCGTTGGAGAAATTTGTAATAAAGAAGGAATTCGATTCGCGTATCACAATCATGATAATGAATTCGTACCGGTGGAAGGATATAAGTGGGGCTATGAAGTGATCATGAAGGAGACCGATCCTAAGGCCGTAGCTGGTCTGATGGATTTATATTGGGTTACGAAAGGCGGCGCCGATCCGGTGGAGCTTTTCAAAAAGTTTCCCGGCAGGTTCGAACTTTTCCATGTTAAGGATATGGACAGATCTCCACAGAAACTATATACTTGTCCCGGCTACGGTGAAATTGATTTTAAGAAAATATTTTCTCATTCAAAAGAAGCAGGAGTGAAGTATTATATTGTTGAAATAGATGAAGCGCCAAACCCGTTAAAATGCATTGAGGATAGCTATGCTTATTTAAAGGGGCTTCGTTTCTGATATAGCATGAGTAGTTAATAAACACATTTAGCTCACCACGTTAAGTGTTTCCCCTTCTAAAAATGCTTTTATATTTTGCGCCGTTATCGTCATAATCCTAACCCTGGCCTCTTTACTTATCCACGCCGTATGTGGCGTAATCAGGCAATTAGACGCTTTTAATAAAGGATTTGTTGAAGGTGGCGGTTCGACTGATAAAACATCTAGTGCTGCGCCTGCTATAATGTTTTCATTTAATGCGTCAGCTAAGTCCTGTTCATTAATTAATTGCCCGCGAGCCGTGTTGATCAAGTAAGAAGTTGGCTTCATTGTGCAGATAAGGTCTCTATTTACAAACTCTTTATTTTCCGGCGTGAGCGGGCAATGAAGAGAAATAAAATCGCTTTCAGCAAAGAGCGATGTCAAATCTTTAAATGTAGCCAGCGTGGTGTCTTTTGGCGTACGGCTATAATACATCACGTTCATATCAAAGGCATTCGCTATTCGTGCGACTTGTTCGCCGATATGGCCAAATCCAACAATACCGAGCGTTTTGCCAGCAATTTCCATTATAGGTTTTTCGGTAAAACAGAAGTCGGCGCAGTTCTCCCACTTTCCATTGGCTGTAGCGTTAGCGTTCAAACCTACATGACTGGTCAACTCAAGTATCATCGCAAAAACATGCTGTGCTACCGATGCAGTGCCGTATGCAGGCACATTACAAACCTGTATTCCCAGATCATTCGCAGCTTTAGTATCAACAATGTTATACCCTGTTGCGGTTACGTTAATTAATTTTGTTCGGGTAAGTTTTTCCAAAACCTCTCTGCTAAAAGGCACTTTATTGGTCAGTATGATGTCGGCATCTTGGCATCTTTCGATTATAGATTCGGTTGGCGTTCGATCATACAATGTTACTTTTCCCAGAGCGTTAATCTCATCCCAACTTAAATCACCCGGATTCAATGTAAATCCGTCTGTAACAACTATATTCATAAAAATCAATTATCCTGTAAGATAGAAAAAATTGATTTTGCATCTGTTTATCAACCAATAAAGCCTCGTTTAAAAATGAAACTATGAAAATATACATGCTCTCATATCTCAGGTCTCCTATCTTAAGTCTTTTCTAATGCAACTATCTAAATATTATATCATTCTGTTAGTCCAACTCTTGTTGTGCCAGGCTGCTATATCACAAAGCATCGCGGTAGCTAATAAAGATGGAAAGCTGGTAATTAAACAAAATGCTAAAATTCTTTTAAGCGGCGGCATTGGGTTGAAGGAAGGCAGTGCCGAACAGCTTCGGGTAGAAAGTGTAATTAAAAACGAGGTGGCTTTGTTTACTGTTCAGTCGGCAAAAAATATTGGGAAAAGCGCGTTCGCAGGAGTTTTTTTTGATAACATTCCCAAACTAAAACAAGGACTCACCATCTGGCGATACAAACCCTGGAACAGCTGGACAAAGCCCATCGCGATTAGCAATGCGGTTGAGATGGAAAGTTGGGATGTCCAGTTTTTTTATTGGCAATACCTTGACGGGACGTATGGCGCCGCCGTTCCTTTAAGCGGAAATGGTTTTCGCACTACTCTTGGGAGTAATCTTGATAAATGGGGAAGCAAAGCCGTTTCTTATGCTCCCAATGAAAATCAAACAATTCCTGCTTTGGCGGTTGCTTTTGGGAAAGATCCGTTTGAGTTATTTAAGAGAATTTATAGCACCGCTTTAGCCGCAATAGGCAAGGAAGATAATTTGGTTGCAAAGAAGAAAATGCCCTTTCCATTTGAATTTATTGGCTGGTGTACCTGGAATGCATCCGATAATGGGAAGAATCTGGATGAAGCACATATCATTAAAAGTGTGAAAACTTTTACCGATCATAAATTTCCTCTTGGCTGGGTTTTGATAGATGATGGCTGGTTTCAACATAATCAGCAGCAGTTAACTTCTCTAAAACCTGATCCTGCAAAGTTTCCTGGTGGATTTAAGCCTGTAATTAATCGTTTGAAAAATGAATTCGGAATTAAATATACAGGCCTTTGGCATGCCTTTAATGGTTACTGGAATGGCATCGATCCAGGCTCTGAGCTTGGTAAACTTTATAAAAATGAATTGTTTGCCTGGACTCAGAAGCTGCGACCAACCGATGATGATTCTGCTCTCAAAAAGACGTACCATTTCATAAAGCCGGGCAGCGATTCGCTCACTGCCTTTTATAGCACCTGGCATCGTTACATGAAAAACGAGGGTTTCGATTTTATCAAAGTTGATAACCAGTTAGTGCCCGAAAAAATGGCGGTCGATAATTACCCTATTTTCGATCTTTCGGCTGCCATGCATAAAGCTTTGTACGCTTCCGCGGAAGCGAATTTTAATGGCGCCGTATTAAATTGTATGGATATGACGGCTGATGCTTATTTAAACTTCGGCTCATCGGCCGTGGCCCGGTCGGTAGAAGATTATTTCCCTTACGAGGAAGGAGAGAATTATAATCTCCAAAAGGGAAATGCCCCGGCGCACCTAGTGCAGGCGATATACAATTCCACCTATTTTTCTCAAATGGTTTACCCGGATTTTGATATGTTTCAATCGCATAATCCAAATGTTGTATCACATGCAATTGCCAGAACCATTAATAATGGTCCGATTTATTTAACCGATAATCTAGGTGAGCAAAATTTTGACATTTTGAATCATATCGTTTATTCGGACGGGAGAATTATTAAATCCGATACGCCATTGCTGCCTGCCGAAGATTGCTTGTTTCAGGTTCAAAAGCCTCAATTGTTTAAGGCATTTTCTAAAGTTGGAGATAAAGGATTGCTCGGCTTGTGGAATGCTGCAGATGCAAATGCCGTTTCCGGGAAGTTCAAAGCTTCGGATGTTTATGGAATAAAAGGTGACCGGTTTGCCGTATATGAATACTTTTCACAAAAATTGCTGCTTGCGAAAAAATCAGAATCATTTAATTTAAGCCTACCCAGAATGGGATATCAGCTTCAATACGTGGTGCCGATAAAAAATAACTTTGCCGCTTTTGGCCTGATTAATAAATACAATGCACCGGCAACGATCTTAAACGAAAAATGGGCAGGATCAAAGCGCGTCGAAATACAGCTTTATGAGGGTGGTAAGTTTAAAGCGTATGCGGGTAATAAGCCGGCAAAAATTTTGGTTAACGGGCAACCGAAAGAGTTTTCATTCGAAAAAAATCTAATCGTCTGTATTATTGAAGCAGGCTTAAAAAAACCGGTGATAGGGATTGAGTGGTAGTTGATATTAAACTTGCAAAGAAATGCAGGTTGTAGATATCGATCTATTCAGCCTCATAAACAGCTTTCAAATACCATTGCTGAACAGGTTGTACAAAAGTTAAGAGCATTAAGAAACCTGCTATCAGAAGAATTATGTAAGTATTAAAAAACAGGCTTAAGAAACCTACTAATATTAACACCCTGATGATCTCCAGATAATAGATCCAACGGCGCTGTTCCAGTAATGCGCCACAATTTATCAGTGTAATAACAATAAAGGATGAAGCAAATACCTTATCTGTTGTTTCAAGACTTTCAAAGAAGAATGTGACCAAGAAGAGCAGCGAGACAATTGCGACAATTTGAATATTGAGATAAGATTTTAGATTGTGATTTTCTTTGGCTAAGCGTCTTTCTGGTAAAAAACGTTCTTCAAGTGCTGGCCTGATGTCTTGATTCAGCAACTCCGGATTACCAAAAATAATCTTTAGCTTTTGTATGAAGGTTTTCTCACGTTTACACGCTTCGGTTATTTCCATATAGTAATGAAAATGCTGCCATAAGAAACTATAACTTTTTATGGGATGTGTTAAGCCGTATACCGGAGGTTCGTCCTCCTTTGCGAAAGTGCCAAATAGCTTATCCCAGAATACAAACAAATCGCCGTAATTCTTATTCAGATATTTTTCATTTGACGCATGATGAACACCGTGAATCGAAGGAGTTACAAACACGTTTTCTAAAAAGCCAAGGTTTTTTACAAGCTGAGTATGGGTAAAAAACGAATACGCACCATGAATAACTAAGGTTGTCATTACCATTGAAGGATGAAATCCAACCCATGGAAGGAGGCACCAGAATACATTTCTTATAAGAGCCTGAAAAATAGTGATTCGTGCCGAAACGGTGTAATTAAACTCTTCACTTTGATGATGTACAACATGCCCACCCCATAAAAAATTAATTTCATGAGCGTACCTGTGGAACCAATAGTAGAAAAAATCCTGGGCCAGGAAGAGTGCCGCGCGAACGTTGCTGCCGACGAGCTCGTCCCA
>JANMZB010000843.1:0-1056 GCA_031382725.1 Sphingobacteriaceae bacterium
AATATTGACAGAATATTGGGTGAAAGAGAACTTTCAACCTGCAGTTGTGACGCATTTTATGGATTCAGATGCAGGAGATAAAATTCGGTATCTGAACGTTCCCCCAGGTGACTCTAACGACATTCCTGACAAATATGTGATTTGCGATAATCCTACAATAATGTACTTACAAAAAAACGAAAAAACGTGTGCATTTAGTTCATTATCAAGTATTATTCATCATTTCGGTTATGAAAAAGAGGCGTAGCATTTACAAGAGCTCAAAGAAATTTTCTATCATGAAATTTTCCATATTAAGCCCAACAAAGTCATGCAGTCAATCGCTGGACACATTACCTCATCCAAAGAAATGAAAAATTTCAATCGCAATTACAAATGTATTTCCCTGAAAAAATCATTTGACGTACTCAACTATCAATTCCTAAAAGGTGAATTTGTATTTGTATCATTGTGGGCGGCAGATGCAGATATAGGTCATGCGGTATGCATTTGTGAAAATTTAATATTTGACAGTAATTGCGCACATACACTGAATTTGAGCAAAGAAACTTTAGATGTATCTTGTAATGGTGAGTTTTGTAAAATACACACGGGTTACTTATTTCATGCGCGGTCAATGGACAAAAATGTGATTCATGAAAATTTATTAAAAGCCATGTAAGTATTTATTGAGTGTTATGATAATTAATAATCATATGCTTCTTGACTGACCCTTAAATATTTCAGTCTTCCTTAAACATAACGAGCTGCTCTGGAATATTGAACTTTGTATATTGTTCATATAATGTGATTATTTACTTCATTTTGGATAACCAAATGAGTGGAATAAATAAATGTTTGAAAACGGTGAGTAAATATTGAGTCGTTTGAACATGTATTTCTTGCACGAATCAATCTAATCGTTTTAAATTTTTTAGATTTTTTATACTTCCGTACATGTGTATTGGGCAATAGTACCGATGAATCATTGTACCTTGCTGTTTTATTTTTATTTTCTGCATATTATTTGATAAAATCAGATTAGTTGCGCATTATTTGGTCCTTATCGTATCAGTG
>JANMZB010000773.1:0-1411 GCA_031382725.1 Sphingobacteriaceae bacterium
TACACGCTAAAATTGTAAATACGGTTAATGAAGAATTAGCATCAATTCTTTTATTTTTAGAACTTTCTTGAGTATAGTATATCGAGTGATGTCATTATTTTTTTTACGAGAGGAAGGTTGAAGTTTTAAATGTGTACTTCCTCCTCCTCCGAATATGTGACCGATAATGCCTCTTTTTTCACACTCTAATATGTGTCCGATTACGTAGTACTGCGTGGCAGCAGTAGGAACGAGCACATCCAACAATTTTCTTCGTTTGCTTGATGGTACTTACAGTAGAATTAACGTCTGGTACTAGTTTTCATTTAAGTATACCTGATATTTCCTTACCGCAATTATTTCTAGATTCGATGAGTAGAAATCAGCTAGTACTGAATTCAGTGAAAACACCAGTACTCGTACACATAGAACCCGAAACGAGTATATCAACCATAAATTTTTTTTTTCCGCACAAGTACTTTTACTCAAAACATTAACAATAACAACAATCAACCCGACGACAAAGCCGACTTTGAAATGAAATGGGAAATTGAAAAACAACAATCAAACAAACAAGAATCTATACTAGCAAGAAGACACATTGGCCTTGGCCCAACATGACAATATGCCATGTTGTATTCTTTTTATATTTTTATTCATTTTCTTCCATTTTATTTTCATATGAAGAATCATTTGTTGCCGATGTCGTTGCATGAATTCTGTCATGCTAATAAAAGTAGTCACCGTCATTGACAAACTCATCAATCAACCATTCTACTTCATCATGCATTCCAATGTTCATGTTGTTATAGATTTCATCGTCGTCCTCATCGGTATTTACATCCGCATCGTCGTCAGTGTCATCAACGTCGTTGTCATCATTGAAAGTATCTCGACCCCAAACTCTAATGGAATCAGGTAACATCCCTCGGTTTTCAAGAAACTGTTTCTTCATATGCGGCGTCTTGTACTTATTGTCACCATTGAACTCCAGTATACAGTTGTAGTTCATCATTAAGCTTAGGAAGGCCCTATTCAAAATGTTGACTTCGTACAAACGAAAAGCTGTTTTTACTCCTTCAATTATATCCTTTATATTCTTGATGTTATCAATCTTGAAGTATCGACTCTGAATTGATGGAAAGAAGGAAAGATCACAAATATTGCAATCTGGAGATTGGGACGGCTGATAATACAGCTCAACCTTGATTCCAAGCTCACGACATCGATCATCTATCTTCTCCTTTGAAATTCTGTGGGGTGAAGCATTGTCTTGCTGAATAAAAATCGTCGCCCGCCTCATTTCTGGTGGACACCTCCTTTTGATGTCTGGCAGTAGCTTGTCCAAAATAATCCTCTCATACACGTACTTAGTCATTGATACATTAATCAAAACTTTGTCTCCCCGATTATGGAGTACAGATCGTCGTTG
>JANMZB010000776.1:0-1144 GCA_031382725.1 Sphingobacteriaceae bacterium
TATTCGATGACGATAAACTTTGACAGTGATCCTGAAAAAGAAGAAAAGCTGACAAAAATTGTTTACGAACAAATCGATTTGATGCAGAAAAAAGGACCGAAGGAAGAGGATATTCAATCGATTAAAAATACGATATTAAAATCGAGAGCAGAAAAAGTTTTATCTAACGGATTTTGGCTGAGTAATTTAAATAGTATGATGCTGAACAACGAAGCATTTAAAGATGATGTTATTTACAAGAAAACGCTGAACGAAATAACCGCTGAAGATTTGAAAGTTTTTGCGAAGCAGTTTTTTGCAGCACCAAAAACGGTTGAAGTAATTATGAAATCTAAAACTAAAAAGATGTCAAAATAATATCGATTTGGTTCAAAATATTACCGGTTTTTCACTTAGTTTTTATTTTTAAATATAATGAATTAGTAAGCTTGTATTTCTATTTGAAAAACCTACAAGAGCTGTTTTTGCCAACAGCTCTTTTTTTGTGCCTGATTTTTTGTGCCAAAAATGAGTTAGTTGAAAAAAAAGTAATAATATGTTGCTGTAAATTATTAAAAACTCTTGTTTTTTCGCTGCTTTCTGAGGATAATTTAATTGTGAAAATTCATTCAAATTGTTTATTAAAATGTTGATAAATAGTATTTTATATTTTTGTTTTGAAGTGAGGCGAATTTAATAAATAGTTATATTTGAATTAATTATTGGCTTATTAATCTAAAAGATATTTACTATGGAAAAAGCTATAAAACTAAAAGTTCGAAAAGAGGTAGATGGTCATCAACAGTTTAATATAATTAAATTAAAAGGTAGTTTAATCTCAAAGGGCTATACAGAAATAATACATATTTTGGATCAGGATGATGAATTTCACATCAATTCTTTTGAGACAGCGAAAGGTACTACAGATGAAGTTCAGGAATTCATTAAAGATTTCATTACAAAAGAAAACCTTATCGATACGATAACTTTGTTTAGATAAGTTATTTTAAAAAGTTTTACGTTTCAGGTTTCAAGTTTCAGGTTTACCGCAAAGTGGCTAAGTTTTTTTGTAGTTGAGTATTATAAAAACGCAAAGTTCGCAAAGCTTTACATAAATTTAGCTTTGCGAACTTTGCGAAAAAACTTTGCGAACTTTGCGGTTAAA
>JANMZB010000845.1:0-1046 GCA_031382725.1 Sphingobacteriaceae bacterium
CCAGAAAGGAATGTTCGGCATTTCCATATCTTGGTACAGCATAGGTACAACGCATATTGGGAAATCTCCCGCTATACCTCCACCAATTTGGAAAAAGCCGATACCCTTCCCCGAAGAGTTTTGAATGTACCAATCAGCTAGGAAGGTCATGTATTCAATACCACTTTTCATGGTACTTGGCTTTATCTGCCCTTTGAAACAATAAGAAGCAAAAATATTTCCCATGGTAGAATCTTCCCAACCCGGTACGACCATAGGTAGATTCTTTTCTGCGGCAGCCATCATCCAGCTGTCTTTAGGGTCTATCTCATAATATTGCTTGAGCACACCCGATAGCAACATTTTGTACATGTACTCGTGAGGGTAATACCTTTCGCCTGACTTATCAGCATCGTCCCAAAGTTTGTGAATGTGTTTTTGTAATCTTCTAAATGCTTCTTCTTCCGGAATACAAGTGTCGGTAACCCGGTTGTAATGATTCTCTAACAAATCCCACTCGTCTTGCGGGCTTAGATCACGGTAGTTGGGAACGCGTTTGTAATGGGAGTGAGCTACCAAATTCATTACGTCTTCTTCTAAGTTAGCGCCGGTACAAGATATGATGCTTACCTTATCTTGACGAATCATTTCAGCCAACGATTTTCCTAGTTCTGCAGTACTCATAGCGCCAGCTAACGTAATCATCATTTTACCATTGTCTTCCAACTGCACTTCGTAGCCTTTTGCAGCATCCACTAGTGCTGCAGCATTGAAGTGTAAATAATGCTTTTCTATAAACTGTGATACCGGACCTTTCATAATATGTAGTTGTGTGAGTAATTTTTCTAAGTGAGTTCTATTCTGTCTTAATCGAGGAATATTTTATAATTATAAAATATTCATGCAGTGCAGGCTTTATAAAAACCCACACTGCATGTTCTTAATTAATATCAAATTCAATAGTGGCTTTTATATCTCTGGAAGAGGCACCCACCAGTGCAGTAAACTTTCCTTTTTCCAATACCCATTGTTTACTTTTGGGTTCAAAAAATGAAAGGTCTTTTTTC
>JANMZB010000802.1:0-1412 GCA_031382725.1 Sphingobacteriaceae bacterium
CAACTCTGGCGTAGGGCATAATGCTTTGAAAAAAAAGACTTGTATGCCATTGGCAGAAAAAACTTCCGCCGTAATCTTTGCAAAAAAATCGCTATTGTTGCGACTATCATGTGCTATAGCCACTTTAAGTTTTTCATTAGGGAAATTTGCCTTCAAATAGTTGCTCAACCCCTGGGTGGCCATGCCTATTGTATACTTATTAATTCGATTGGTGCCAATGCCCATCACACCTCTCAGGCCCCCGGTACCAAATTCTAAATCTTTGTAAAACGAATCTATCAATTCCTCTTCCTTTCCCTCACTAAGCATGATGGTTATTCCATCTCTGGTTTCCTTATCAAAGGCAGGTGTTTGCCAACGCTCAATTTTTAGCTTTGTAGCTTCATCTATTTTGGTGAGGGTATTTATGGTCGTGCTCATGCTCATGTAAGGTTAATATTGCGGTGTTAGGTAAATCAATTTTCAATTTAAAAGTTATATTAAAACTATCATAGGAACAATTCAAATAATAGAATTTATACTATCAAGCGGATATAGTCTTTGGGAAATTGCACCACCTGCATTCGGGTTTATTGCAGCCTTCAGTAAATTGATGGGTTTTAATTTTGTTGTATACTTCCGAAATCAACTGCTTGACCATGCTGACCTCTTCCGGATTGATAACTATTTTAGCTCGTAAGTAATCATTGCCTTTTTTTGATTTGCGAATGAAATCAAATGTACCTCCCTCGACATGCCATTGGTGGGTTCTATCAGCTTCCAATAAAATTTTATAAAATACCATTTGTCTCCAATACTCGCCACCGTAAGGGTTTTTTGCATTGGGGCTGTATAGTTTTTCCCGGGCATTGTCGGGGTTGCCAGTTTTATAGTCTACCACATGATGCCTCCTTCCTTCAATTTCAATTTTGTCAATGGCACCTGTTATAGGAACGCCCTCACAAATTGTTATAGGAATACGATATTCCAATACCATATTTTTACTCCATTCTTGGGAATATTGTTGATAATATTCGCCCAACAATTTGATCCCATAATCTTGATTAAGTTTATAATCCTTAGCGGTAAAACTCCCCATATTTCTTTTCATGCCAAATTCAAAATAACGGAGCAGCTGTTGTGCATGGGGAACTTTATGTTCGGGATCAGCTTTTATTTCGCTAAAAAATTTTTCTAAGGCATAATGTACCGCATTTCCAAAACCAGCGAAAGCACTGCGTGCTTCTGGAATTTTTAAAATATTTTCGTAATAAAATTTGACTGGGCAGTTAAGATATTTATTCAAAGCAGAAGCACTCATTTTGAAATTCTTCATCACTTCTGCCACATGATTTTTTTCAATAGAAGCTTCATCTAATACCGATGTTTCCATTGTTTTTACCACGAAATCGGCGATATCATTTTCATTCAAG
>JANMZB010000819.1:0-1009 GCA_031382725.1 Sphingobacteriaceae bacterium
CAACTCTGACGCTCGTCTCTAATACGACGGTTCGCATCATCTTGCTAATTGCTTTGTTCGTGCACCGCATGGCGTCTATTAGGTCCCTCTTCCTTCTGACTGTCTCGTTGAGGGAGTTCCTGACCTCGGTTACGTCCGCGTTCGACTGGTTTGGGTTCGGTCGTTCCGCCTGAAGCCATGTGGAGGGGGAATTAATCTCCTCGCATTTCCTAGTATCCAATAGTTGTGATCTTAACTCGGCCACTCGTGCCATCGTGGTTGTGGCTTGGGGAACGGATAGACGAGTGAGGTTGATCATCTCGTCGTATCTAACCGTAATATCTCGCTCATGCCATCCTGCGCTTCCATATTCCCATGATCGGACAAGGGCTTGTGTCTGGTTTGGTGACGTTTGCACCACCTTGCCGTATACGGGCTGCCATGGGAAACTCGGTTCTTGGATGTAATGTTGGGACATCACGACGCATACCTGGTCGTCCGTCCTGAATAGCCATTGCCTGTTGTGCGTGCTGATGTGGAAGGACAATGGTCGGACTCCCGATGGTACCGTTCTCTGATTGGTGGCGTTTGGCTGATGTTAGGACATGGTTGACTGTTTCGGACTGTTGGGTGGTTATTAAGTTCGCAATGGGTTCCAAAAGATACTTGTAGTAATATCCATTCTAATTTACACAACCATGTATTTACCTAAGCATAATGTTTACTTGGCTTCCTACTCACTACCGGTAAGGTAGGCCCGGATGCTCGCTGGATGGGTGGGTCCTACTGTCTGTTAGGTAAGCCTATGGGTCCTACAGTTTGGTAGGTAAACCTACGTTCCGAGTATTCAATCTACGTAGTTACACCAATTTTGGGTCTCGTCGGTCTGAATAAGCGTACACCCTATCCGTTGCGGGTACCCAGTGCAGTTTAGGTGGTATACCTGAGAACTGACGCCGAGGGACCCGGATGGACAGCCCTAGGGTCAAAAATCGGATGAAACCCAAAATTGGCGTAACTACGTGGATTG
>JANMZB010000885.1:0-10960 GCA_031382725.1 Sphingobacteriaceae bacterium
GATCAAGTGGATATGCAGCATTTGAAAGTTCCGACACCTCAAAATGCAATCACACAAGAGGCTGCACCAATTCTAAGTAATTTCAGTATCGCGCCCAACGGCAATGTGGCTCTTGATCTGATTGCTCAACAATTGCAGATTCTTGCAAAACAAGTAACCTTGTTACAAGGTGGAAATCCTCCAGTACCTTCAACCCCGGTAAATCTAAACACTCCTGTTTTGCCGGATAAAATAGTTGTAAACCACGCATCTACAAATGATTTAACTCCTGAAGAAGCTATCGAAATAAAAAAACCTTTCGGTGCTACAGCACATATCGACAGGCAGGTTACCGAATTAACGAGTAAGCAATACGCCTTCTTAACGGAGCTTACTGTATCGTATAATCAAAAGACTGAAAAAAGTAAAAAATACGCACAGGAACATCGTTCCTATATGGCCGATCCGCGTGTAGTTTCCGGCTTTAAGCCTCTTACTAAAGAAATAGTATATCCGATTGTTATCAATCGATCTAAAGGAAGCCGCCTGTGGGATTTAGACGGTAATGAATATATCGATATACTTAATGGTTTTGGTTCGAATATGTTTGGCTACCAGCCTGAAGTGTTAACAAACGCCTTGCATGATCAGGTTGAAAAAGGATTTGATGTAGGGCCGCAACACGAATTAGCAGGTGAAGTAAGTAAACTCATTTGCGAATTTACAGGTTTTGATCACGCTGCCTTATGTAGTACTGGTTCGGAAGCAGTTTTGGGTGCCATGCGCATCGTCCGAACCATAACCGGGAAATCTCTTATTGTGGCTTTCACCGGATCTTATCATGGTATTGTAGATGAAGTGTTGGTTCGGGGGACAAAGAAATTGAAGTCTTATCCGGCCGCTTCGGGCATTATGCCCGAAGCGGTACAAAACATGCTCATACTCGATTATGGAACCGAGGAAAGTCTTCAAATAATAAAATCAAGAGCCAGCGAACTTGCCGCCGTTCTGGTAGAACCGGTACAAAGCCGCAGGCCTGAGTTTGCTCCTATAGAGTTCTTAAAAAAGGTACGCGAAATCACAACCCAAGCCGATGTTGCTTTGATTTTTGATGAAGTAATTACCGGTTTCAGAATGCACCCTGGCGGTGCACAGGCCTTGTTCGGTATCAAAGCCGATATCGCGACTTATGGAAAAGTTGTAGGTGGTGGTTTGCCTATCGGAGTTATCGCGGGTAAAAGAGAATTTATGGATGCCCTCGACGGTGGCTTCTGGCAATACGGCGACACTTCGTTTCCGGAAGTAGGTGTAACCTATTTTGCAGGAACGTTTGTACGCCATCCGCTTGCACTTGCCAGCGCCAAAGCTGCACTCCAATACATGAAAGAAAGAGGCCCCGGTTTGCAGGAAGAGCTGAATAAAAAAGGTGAGGAGATTGCTACAACACTTAATGAAGAATTTAAGAAACGAGAGCTTCCAATTTTCGTGGCACAATTTGGGTCTTTATGGAAGATAAAATTTCATGAAGAAGTTGCATATAAAGAATTACTCTTTACACTGATGCGCCATAAAGGTGTACATGTTTGTGATGGCTTCCCGTGTTTTATGACAGAAGCACACACTCCAGAGGAGATAAATGTGGTTATTAAATTATTTTTAGAGAGTGCCGATGAAATGATCGAAGCCGGCTTTTTTAAGCAAGTATCGGGAGATAAAGAACAGGCGGCAATTAACCATCATGATGACTTAAATAATCCTCCTGCAAAAGGTGCCAAACTAGGTCGGGACAAAAACGGAAATTTAGCATGGTTTATATCAAATCCCGAAAAGCCCGGGAGCTATTTACAAGTGCAAGCAAGATAGATATGATTGATCTTGCCACTAGTCAAGGGATAGTTTTTTTACCTGTTGATCACGACCCGTTTGCTGGTCCTGAAATAATAAGAATAGCGCCTTCAACAGAATCTCAAAAAGAAATCTGGGCGTCGTGTATGATCGGAGGGGACGACGCAAACCGGGCTTATAACCAGTCGATAACGTTGCATTTTAAAGGCGGTTTAGACAAATCTGCTTTTGAAAGAGCTTTAGAAAAGCTTATAGAGAGAAATGAATCGTTAAGAACCGCATTTAGCGCAGACGGAAAGCAGTTATGCGTTTTTGATAAGCAACCCTTAGATTTTTATTATAAAGATTTATCAGAAATTCCTGATGCGGTTGCAGAACGAATAGTTCAAAAGTATATAAAGGATGATGCGCTTTTTGTGTTTTCTCTTACCGACGGGCCCTTACTCAAAACCGGACTTTTTAAGATCAATTCTAACGAATACAAGTTTGTGCTTAGCACTCATCATATTATTTGTGATGGATGGTCGATCGGGATTTTGCTACAGGAATTAAGCACGTTATATTCTTCATATACTCAAAATCTTCCTGTTCAATTGCCTGCCGCGCCATTGTTTAGCGAGTATGCTTTTCAACATCATAAATTTATAGGCGGCGCAGATTATCAAACTCAGGAAGAGTTCTGGCTTAAAAATTTAAAGCACGATACACCTGTAGTAACCCTTCCCACCGATTTTGATCGGCCTTTGGTGCGAACTTATAAGAGCGGCCGTTTGGATTATCCAGTAGATCAGGAAGTGATTTCGCAGCTTAAAAAGATTGGTATTGAAAACGGTTGCAGCCTGGTGATAACTTTAACAGCTGCTTTCGAGTTGTTTCTGCAACGTTTAACCGGTCAGGATGATTTGATATTGGGCTTACCCGCCGCTGATCAATCGGCATCGGGTAATTTAAAGCTGATAGGACACTGCGTAAATCTGTTGCCTTTAAGAAGTAAGCCCAAGCCCGGACACACGTTTTCTGAGTTTTTGAAAGAACGCAGAGCGTTTATGTTCGATGCTTACGAAAATCAGCAAGTCACATTCGGTAGCCTGCTTAAAAAGCTGACAATACCCCGTGATACTTCCCGGGTTCCCTTAATTCCGGTCGTGTTTAATATTGATATGGGGTTAACAGACGGAGTTAATTTCTCCGGTCTGGATTTTAGTTTTTTTAATAACCCGCGCGAATATGAAAGTTTTGAACTCTTTGTAAATGCTACTGGTTCCGAGAAATCTTTTATCCTGGAGTGGTCTTATAACACTCAGCTTTTTAAGCCGGAATCTATAAACCGAATGATGGCCGGTTTTACTACGGTACTTAAAACCCTTGCTAGCAATCCAAACGTACTTTTATACGATGCACTAGAACGAGATGTTGATACTATTCAGCTTCTTTCAGCTTCTGAACAAAATAAGTTACTTATTGACTTCAATAGTACCCACTTGGATTATCCAAGGGATAAGAATAAGACGGTAATTGATTTATTTTCAGAGCAGGTGGAAAAGAGCCTTAGCTCAGTAGCCCTGATCATTGAAGATACAACATTAAGCTATTCAGAATTAGATGTTCAGAGCAACCGCCTTGCTAATTACCTTTTAAGCAAGGGTGTAAAAGAAGGCACCCTGGTCTCAGTTTGCATGGAACGAAGTGCCGGGCTAATTGTTAGTATCTTGGCTATTTTGAAAACCGGTGCAGCGTATGTCCCGGTAGACCCCGCTTATCCTGAAGACAGAATTAGCTTTATGCTGGAAGACAGCAGGGCAGCAATTGTACTCAGCAGCAAAGCCAGCAGAGCGCAGATTAAGAACAGCAGTGCTGTAACAATCATCGAAACAGACGGTGCGGATCAGGCAGCCATCAGCCAAACCTCCGCTGTAGCGTCATCAACTCCCGTATCACCCGAATCACTGGCGTATGTTATTTATACCTCCGGATCAACTGGCAAACCAAAGGGAGTAGAGATCACCCATAAAAATGCGGGCTCCTTCATCAGCTGGTGCCAGCAAGAGTTTATCTCGAGCCCTTTTGAGATTGTTTATTTCACAACCTCAATCTGTTTTGACCTGTCCATCTTCGAGCTGTTCTATCCGTTGAGTATCGGTAAGAGTATCCGTATACTTGAAAACGGTTTGGCAGTCACAAACTATCTGACAAATGATAGCGGAGTATTGCTAAACACCGTACCCAGTGTTGTAGCCGGATTGTTAGCAGACAAGGCAGACCTAAGCAATGTCACCGTACTGAACATGGCCGGCGAACCAATCCCGCTTCAAATAGTTCAGAATCTAAATACCGACCTGATCGAAGTCAGGAACCTTTATGGCCCTACAGAAGACACCACCTACAGTACTGTATACCGTCTAAGAAAAGATGAGCCTATCCTGATAGGTAAACCAATAGCCGGAACCCAGATTTATATCGTTAACTCCCAATATCAAATCTGTCCTGCAGGTATTGCCGGCGAACTGTGTATAGGAGGAGACGGCTTAGCAAAAGGCTATCTTAACCGCCCGGACCTAACAGCAGAAAAATTTGTATCCAACCCCTTCAGTAAAGAAGAAGGAGCCCGGATGTATAAAACCGGAGATTTAGCCCGCTGGTTACCCGATGGAAACATTGAGTACCTTGGCCGTATCGACGACCAGGTAAAGATACGCGGATTCCGCATCGAACCAGGCGAAATAGAACAGCTTCTGATTGAACAAAAAAATATAAAACAAGCCTTGGTAATTGCCCGGGAAGACAGGGCAGGCGATAAAAGACTGGTAGTCTATATTGTTACAAAATCAACAATTTCTGAGATGGAATTTCAGAATTCTATTAAAGTGTGGAAACAGGCGGTCAAAAGCCAGCTACCCGTATATATGTGTCCTGCTGATTATGTTAACTTACCTTCTATTCCCTTAAACTTAAATGGTAAGATTGATAAGGCAAAGCTGCCAAAGCCGGGATCTGATAAAATCTCCGCAGATTTTACCGCTCCTGAAACGGAGATGGAGAAACTGGTTGCTACTAACTGGGCGCAGTTTCTGGGAATTAAAAATATTAGCATTCACGATGATTTTTTTGAACTTGGCGGTCACTCACTGCTTGCTATTGAGGCACTTACTCAACTGGCTAAACAAGCGGGTAAAATACTGCCGGTTTCGGCTTTACTTGAAAATTCCACTATTTATAAACTAGCGTGCTTACTAGATAACGGAATTGCTGTAGATCGTTGGAAATCTTTAGTCGCCATTAAAACATCGGGGACTAAAAACCCTCTCTATATAATACATGGAGCCGGATTAGGTGTTTGGATTTTTACAGATGTGATTTCGCATTTGCATGAAGAGCAACCAGTTTACGCTTTCCAGGGATTGGGCATCGACGGCATTGATGAACCATTTGAAACCGTAGAAGAAACAGTCGCCTTTTACATCTCGGAATTGCTGCAACAAAACCCAACAGGGCCATATCTGCTGGCCGGATTTTCTGATGGTGGATTGATCGCGTTCGAAATGGCCAGGCAATTAAAGTCGATGGGCAAGCACGTGGATATGTTAGGTTTATTTGATACTTGTATTCAGGAACAGGCATCTCGGTCAAAATTCGAAAAAATCATTTTGCGACTCCGCCGTAGCGGCCATGAATTGAAGAGTTTATTTATTCATCCGCGCAAAGCGATACAATTTCAAAAACAAATTTTCCTAATCAGGTTATTAAATATCGCGCAAAGGTTTGGATATAAACAAAAAGATACCTTCAGGGAAACCTATCCACATCTTTATGATTCTATGGATAAGTATGCGGTGTCATTATCTAAATATATAAGACGGTCTTATGATGGTGATATTGATTTGTTTAAAACAATGGTGCGGGTGTATTATGTTGACGATTTTAATTACTTAGGTTGGAAACCTTATACTTCCGGTGATATAATTGTCCATGATGTGCCAGGCGATCATGACGATATGATCCTGGCTGAAAATGCACCTGCATTTGCTCGGATCTTACAGAAAGCTATTGACGAGAAGTAGATAATTGTCACACCTATCAGGGCTTTTAACAATCTATTAAATTAGGGTTATGATTCAGTTTTATAACAATGGAAAATCTTAAGTGTCAATCCCAAAACATATTGCAAATTTATTTGTTGTAACACTGCTTGGGTTAATTTATTAAACCAGCTTCATTAAGCTATCTATGTATTATGCCGGGTTTTGCTAAAAAAAGTACTTCAAAGTTTTCATATTCTGATATAATTGAGTTGTCTATTTATTCTGATTTGAAAACTGCTTTACGACCCAATAGCCGCATTTTATTAAGCACAAATGAAGAAAGTGTCGAGGTTGAAGATATGCTCAAGAACTTAGAAATTCAGTATGTGACTAAGTCGAAAAGAGAGCTTTGGATTGTTTCAGAATTAGAATAATCTAATCTGAAAAACAACTGGTATCTTTCTATTACCTTCACCATCCTACCTCTAGATCTTAAAATCATGTTTTTATATTGATTGGGTGGCCCATGAAATACAGCAGAATTATTTTAAACCCGGGTGAGCGGATACCGGCCTTGTGAATAATGCCTGTGGAGTATGAGCAAAACACGGGGCTACAGAAGCTATAAAAGCTAAAGCTGATTTCTAAAAATCATTCTTTTATTCTAGGATATTCTCGCTGCGAAAACTGTGGTTAACAATTTTATCATTTAATATGGTTAACAAATGTTAATATCTGACTGAATAAAGCGATTTTGTAGTATAATTGCGGCTACCATTGAAAAAATTTAAAATCGCTTATGAGGGCTTTCTTGTCGGTTTCTGCTGCCTTGCTGCTTTACTTCTCTTCGTATTCTCAACAAGTTTCAGTTTTTAAGGGCGTAGTGCTAGACTCCGTGCGGAAAGATGCTTTGAGTTATGCAACAATTAATTTGCTTGATACTGCTGGAAGCGCAATTAAAAGTACATTAAGTAAGGATGATGGCAGCTTTGAAATTAAGTTCAATGATCGGAAGGATATTCAGCTGGTTATAAGCATGATCGGTTATAAAACTAAAACTGTTTCGCTTAAAGCAGGAAAAACTGATTTAGGAAAAATCTATTTAGCTCCGTCGGGTAAAGCACTAAATGAAGTTGTTATAACTTCTGCAAAACCAATTATTAAGCAGGAGGTTGATAGAATTGCTTATAATGTACAGAACGACCCCGAAAATAAGGTACTAACTGTGCTGGAAATGCTTCGGAAAGTTCCGCTGGTTACCGTTGATGGGCGGGACAATATTAAACTTCAGGGTAATGATAATTATAAGGTTCTGATTAATGGTCGTGAATCTGCTTTAGTTGCAAAAAATCCGGCTGATGTATTTAAGGGAATGCCTGCAAGCAACATTGAAAAAATTGAGGTAATTACCACTCCGCCAGCAAAATACGATGCTGAAGGATTGGCTGGGATCATAAATATCATCACCAAAAAAAATATAGATCAGGGCTACAATGGCAGCGTAAATACGCGATATCACACTAACGCTGGTCCGGGTATAAATCTAAATGCCACTATTAAACAGAATAAGGTAGGGTTGAGCGGTTATGTGGGTTATAATCTACAAAATTCCGGACGAACATCGTTTGGCAATTCGAATGTTATAAGTAGTCCGGTAAAATCGAATTTAAGCCAGACTGGAACAAATACCCGCAATGGCGATAATTTATATGGGAGCGCCGAATTAAGTTATGAATTCGACACACTAAATTTAATTACGGCTACCTATCAACATTATGGCGGCAATAACGACCAGGTTTTTGATCAGTATTCTTATTTTTATAACAATGCTGATGTCCTTAAGCAGGAGTATCATTTAGATAATCAAAGCAATGCCGAATATAGAGGTACAGATTTGGGATTAAATTATCAGCTTGGCTTTAAACGGAATAAGGAGCAGCTATTAACGGTATCTTATAAATATAAATTATCCGGAAATACTCAGAATACTGAAGGGTTGTATCTGGAAAATAGCTTCGGGGCTCCAAATTTCAGGCAAAATAATAATTCGGGGAACAATGAGAAAACCGCTCAAATAGATTATGTGCAACCTTTTAAGGTCTTTAATATGGAGATGGGGGCGAAGGCGATAAGTCGCAATAACTTTAGCGATTTTGAAAGCAAGCTTCTCGATATTAGTCTGCAGGAATATCATAGAGATTCATTACAAAGTAATTCCTATGATCAAAACCAAAGCATCTATAGCGTTTACAATTCTTACCAGATTAAGTCTAAAAAATGGGTGGGTAAAGCAGGGTTACGATTGGAGTTTACTTCAATTGATTTAAATTTTAGTTCGGCTAAAAATCCTTCGAATCTTAATTATAGGAACTTAGTTCCATCATTCTCTGCGCAACGCGTTTTGAACGAGAAGAGTAATCTAACTTTTGGGTTCTCACAAAGAATTCAGCGGCCGGGTATTTGGTTTTTAAATCCTTTTGTTGACAAGTCCAATCCCAGATATGTAAAGGTTGGAAATCCTGACCTTCGACCCGTCACAAGACAGCACTTCGAGCTGAAGTATAGTAATTTCGCAAAGGGCTCTATCAATGTTGGCTTAAGCTATGGGTTCGCAAATAATACGGTAGAAGGTGTTTTGAGCGTTGGCGCTGATACCGTGACTACGCGAACTTTTCAAAATGTTGGAAAAAATGATCGGTTGGGAATCGATGCGAGTGTAAGTAAAACGTTTTTTAAAAACCTGACTGTCAATATAAATTCGACGCTGGTGTATGTTTTTCTCGAGGGCACCTATAACGGGAAGTTTTACAACAACCAAGGTATACAGGGTTATATCTTCAATAACAATACTTACAAGTTTGGCAAGGGCTTTACCATGGGTTTAAATATTGATTACGACAGTAGATATGTGCTGCTTCAGGGAAAAGACAATGATTATTTCTCTGTATCTCTTAGTGGCTCCAAGGAGCTTTTAAAAAAGAAGGCAACGGTATCAATGAGTATCGATAATCCTTTTAATAAATATCAGAACTTCGATTTTTATAATAGCAATGAGGATTTTAAGCAAGTTGAAAACTTTCAGATTTTTGGACGACGATTTACCTGCAGCTTTAATTACAAGTTCGGTAAGCTAAATGGAGGGATCAAGAAAAACAAAAGGGGAATTAGCAATGATGATGTAAGTGGGGGACGGGAGTAGGGTTAATTAATTAAGAGGTTATTACAAGGGGATATTTGATCACTTTCGACCAAAAAATTTCAAGATTGGATTCCTCACAAAAAAACCCTCGATTTTTTAATCAAAAATCGAGGGTTTTGCATTAAAAATCGTTTTAAAAAAACACTTTAAATTTAATTCGATTTTGGAACTTGGAATTTTTTTTGAGGCAGCTTCTTAAAGTTAAGGGTCGATAATTTAGCCTTGACTATACGCCTCATTCCTCAGCAAATGGTCTGCTATTACCAACGCTGCCATTGCCTCTACAATTGCAACCGCCCTTGGCACAACACATGGATCATGTCGGCCTTTTCCCTTAATTTCAGCAGCATTTCCTTCTTTATCGACAGTTTGCTGGTTACTCATAATGGTCGCCACTGGTTTAAATGCTACACGAAATGTAATATCCATCCCATTAGAAATCCCACCTTGGATACCGCCCGAATAATTGGTAGAAGTTGATACTGATTCTCCCTCGGAGGCTGGGACAAACAAGTCATTATGCTCAGATCCCCTCATTTCTGAACCTGCAAAACCGGAACCATAATCAAAGCCATGTACTGCATTAATGCTCAACATCGCTTTGCCTAAATCAGCATGAAGTTTATCAAAAACCGGTTCTCCCAATCCGACCGGGCAATTTTTAATGATACAGGACACTTTCCCTCCAACCGTATCACCTTCTTTACGAATCTGATCGATAAACTCAATCATTTCATCGGCTGTAGCCGGATGGGCACAGCGAACGATATTACTTTCCCGTATCTCAACAAGTTGTTTGATATTATCTAACTTAATTGCCGGAGAGTTGATAGTGCCAGCAGAGGATACGTGAGCAAAAATCTCAATTCCCTTTTGTTGTAAGAAAAGCTTCGCAATAGCTCCGGCAGCTACCCTGGCCGCTGTTTCGCGTGCAGAAGACCTTCCTCCACCACGATAATCGCGTATTCCGTATTTTGACTGATAAGTAAAGTCGGCATGTGATGGACGGAAGATATCTTTATTATGGTCGTAATCCTTAGAACGGTGGTCTTCATTCGGAATAACCAAAGCTATTGGAGTGCCCGTTGTCTTTCCTTCAAAAACTCCTGAAAGTATTTGAGCCGTATCACTTTCCTTGCGCTGGGTAGTAATTTTCGATTGCCCGGGTTTCCGCTTGTCGAGTTCACTTTGGATGAATTCGAGATCAACGTCGATATTTGAGGGACAGCCATCGATAATAACACCAATAGCTTCACCATGTGATTCGCCAAAAGTTGTGATACGGAAGAGTTGTCCGAATGAGTTTCCTGCCATGTCTTAGATGTTATTGCTTGTGTGTTTTTACCGCGAAAATCCTTGTAATCGATACGTTAATACATATTATAATTGGCACTTTGTCATTTCGAACGAAGAGAGAAATCTAAGTAATATGCTAAAAGTTCCCTCCTAAGGTCGGGATGACAAAGCGCTTTAAAACTTACTCAACCTCAAATCCCGCACTTTTCAAATGCTCCCAAAACATTGGGTACGATTTTCCAACCACCTCTGGTTCTTCAATCTCCACTTGCTTAATTTTAAGAGCCAGCGGAGCAAAGGCCATTGCCATGCGATGATCATCGTAGGTTTTAATAGTTATTTTATCGGGGAAGTGAAGATTAGAGCAATCTAAGTGATAGCATTCGTTCTCCTCATTCAAGTTTACCCCAATTTTCGAAAGTTCATTTTGTAATGCTGCAATCCGGTCCGTTTCCTTAATTTTTAAAGTTTCTAAACCTGTAAAAGTTGCATTATGACCTAATGCTGCAGCGCAAACAATTACGGTTTGTGCCAGGTCCGGACAATCCTTAAGATCGAAGAACTTACCTAAACTGTTTGGCCGGTTTGGCCTTGTTAAGCTTAGTGGAGTAGTAGTACGCTC
>JANMZB010000912.1:0-6168 GCA_031382725.1 Sphingobacteriaceae bacterium
GGTTTCAGGCACGTTTTCTTCTTCGTAAACCGTAACACCAGGGATATTTTTTAATGCGGCAGCTCCTTCAGAGTGAGCCTGATTATAACCGTAATCGTTTTTACTGCCAATATACACAAAGCCAATAGCTAGCTTCTTTGTAGAATCTGTAGAACCAGTTTCGGTGGTTGTTGAAGTGCTGCTTCCGCACGATGATGTGAATACCAGAACGCAAATAGTCAGGTAATAAAAGATACTTTTATACATTTCAATATTGTTAAGTGATTTAAAGAACCGATTGAATAGAGTGTTACTTGAAAAGAATCAGGTATTGTAAGCCCAGGCCCATCCCTGATTTATATTTATCGGGCAGGTAGGAGAAATATCTATACTCCCCTACCGCATAAAACTGGTCAATTAAGCGAATGCCTAACTGGTGTTCCATTACTAATCCTTTGGAAAATTCCCCACCCATCGTATGATCCGCAAATCCGGATATATACAAACGGTTATTTAGTTTTTTAGGAGCGATATCAATCTTGTAAAAGTGCTCCATTTGCCATGTAAAGTCATCGCCGGGGGAGGCACTAAACTGAGCAATATGGAAATTGATACCATAGCTCATATTAATGGATTTAAAAAATTTATCCAGACCCGGTGTGTTATGCACTCTCCAGCTTGGAGCAAGTCTTAGTTTATCATTCTTTTCACCACCTATAAATACCGCCTGAACGTTGATATCAAAAGGAAGTTTTTTGAACGGTGAGTAAGTAAGATTATGTTCAGAATAATAAAAATCGAAGTCATTTGGTTTATCGATATCAAAGCCTCCTTGTTGGTAGTTTATAAAACTGAAGTAGGCTAATTTCTTGTTTAGCAATGCGAGATAGTTGATACTAAGTGTGCTGCCACCCCTGGTGTCATAATACCCGTTTGCGTCCATAAATCCAAAACGGTGCGATTCTGCAACTTTGTTAGAATCTACTGGTGTGGCTTCATCACTTTGAGCCTGGGTTAAACTAATGTTTGAAAAAAATAATAAGGAGACAAGTGAAAGGGTTAAAGTTTTTTTCATAATTTTGAAAAGTTAAGTTAAGCGAAAGTTTAATTTGAAGTCGTTTAGGCTTATTTCAATTGTTTGCAAGACGGTTGTAAGTCCTAAGCGACATTTTTTTATAAGATTCTTTTTATCTATCCATAAGCACTTTTTTTATTGTTTAAGTCCTCCAACCAAGCACCGGCTTCCTCGTAGGTTGAAAAAAGACCTACGTTTTCGAATATGCCTGGTCCCATATATTCCAGAGTTTTGTCAACATTAATTCTAACATGTATCTCGCCAGATAATAAAATAGCCAGATTTTTAACTCCAAGTTTCGCCAGGCGATGATAGGACACTGCTCCTATAAATTTAATGTCCTGATCGAGCAGGATTTTCGCGTCAAGAAGATCTGCTACAATATTGATTATCGTCAAATTATCCTTTTTTTGAGAAACGATTTCGAAAATGGCATCATGGCCATTCCTAATAATTTGGCTGAACTTAGGATAACCTGAGATTTTATAATATAGTAAGTGATCGTTCGGCTCCGAACTGATGGTCATGTACCCGTCTTGATATAGTGTATTCATTTTTAAGGATTTTAGTTTGATATTTCCAGACAAAGAGTACATATATTATAACTTTTTGATACAAAACAATTCATTAATGAATAATTTCTATACAAAGAAGAATAATAAATCTGAAAATTACAACTGTATGTAAATATTTTTATCAAAAATTAATAAAAAAATTGTTTTAATTCAAAATTAATATAAATAATCCCTTTAAATAAACCAAAAGACAGTATTAAATACGATATTCAAGTTAAATTTTATTGAAATAGGAACTATTTAATTGAAAAATTCACTTTATTTTAGTTTTAATTTAAAAATGGAATCAAAATTGATACATTTGTCTACACCTTTTTAATAATGGAAGATCAATTAACTATTGGAATGCGAATAAAAGAGGTTTTTGATGCTAAAAAAATGAAGCTCAAGGACTTTGCAGAAGCTATAAGCGTAGCAAGACAAAATGTTTACCGGATATTTGAAAAAGACACAATTGATATAGATCTATTGCTTCAAATTTCGTCGGTACTTGATCACAACTTCCTTCAATACTATACCAATGGATTAATTGATACAACTAGTTATGGTAGTGTAATTATTCACAAGAAACCAGAATCGGATCTAAATAAAGAAACAGAGCATCTTAGAAGTGAATTAAAACTGGCGAAAAAAGAGATAGATTATCTTACTAAGATTATTGAATTAATGGAAGAGCGAACGAAGCTATTAATAGAGAAAAAAGGTAATTGAATAGGAAATATCTAAATTTCGTATTCAAAATCCCAGGCTTCCAGATAGTCGCTTATTTTTTTCAAAAACATTCCGCCTAAAGCGCCATCAACTACCCTATGATCATAAGAGAGCGACATATACATTTTATGCCTCACTCCTATCACATCACCAAATTCGGTTTCAATTACGGCAGGTTTCTTTTGAATAACACCAATAGCCAGGATGGCGACTTGAGGCTGATTAATAATCGGCGTACCCATAATATTACCAAAGGAGCCAATATTAGTGATTGTGAACGTACCGTCTTTAACTTCATCTGGTTGAAGCTTATTAGTTTTTGAACGGTTTGCTAAATCGTTAACGGCTTTTGTTAGACCAATTAAATTTAACTGATCCGCTTTACGGATAACCGGCACGATTAAATTGCCGGTTGGCAAAGCAGCCGCCATACCAATATTGATATCGGCCTTCTTAATAATCTGGTTCCCATTAACGGAAACATTCACTAAAGGAAAGTCGCGAAGTGCTTTTGCGACCGCCTGAATGAAGATTGGAGTATATGTAATTTTTTCTCCTATCTTTTTCTCAATAGATGCTTTATTTTTTTCGCGCCACTTAACAATGCTCGTTACATCTGTTTCAACAAACGAGGTTACGTGCGGGGCAGTTTGCACACTCATCAGCATGTGATCGGCTATAAGCCTGCGCATACGATCCATTTCAATTATCTCATCACTTCCGGATGACACGAAACCAGAATCAGCAGGAACTGCGTGACTTTTCTCACGTGGTTTAAAAGCTTCTGATTTCGGCTCTTCGGCTATAGATGCTGTGGTTGAAGATAATTCAGCTTCAGTAGCTGGCTTTTCCGACCGTTTTGCGATATAGTCGATAAGGTCTTGTTTTGTTACTCGAGCATCCGCTCCCGTTCCAGTGATGCTATCTAAATCTTTCATAGACAGCCCTTCTTCGGCGGCAATGCTTTTTACAAGCGGCGAATAGAATCTGGTATTTGTTTCGTCTTGAGTTAATGGATTTTTTTCTTCCTTAGCAGGAATATCTAAATGAGCTAAACCAGGTATTTCTTCTTCAATAGGAAGGTCTAGATTATCATCCTCTACAAATGAAGCCTCTTCTGTTTCAATTTCATGAACCGAAGTTTCAGTTGAAACTGGCTGTTGTTCCTCATCTCCATCTATTTCAATTAACGCAATAACATCACCAACCTGGGCGGTATCGTTTTCCTGAAATAAATATTTAATCAGTTTCCCTGAAACGGGTGAAGGAACATCAGAATCTACCTTATCGGTAGCGATTTCTACAATAGCCTCATCTTCATTAATCTGGTCGCCGGGTTGTTTAAGCCATTTAATAATGGTGGCCTCGGCAACACTTTCACCCATTTTAGGAAGAATTAATTCAAATTGAGGCATATTTTGTTTAGAGCAGCAGCAAAAATAAACCTTTTTAGCACTTAACTATAGTCTTCCTTAAGTATGTGGAAAAGTAATGTTAAAGCGTTGATAGCTGCTCTTTCGATATTCTGGACACGACGGCTTCCAAACTGATATTTCTTAGTTATAATCCCTTTGGGGCCAGCAACTGCAACCCACACAGTACCAACTGGTTTATCTGGAGTACCACCGCGAGGCCCGGCAATTCCGCTGATAGCAATAGAATAATCCGATTTAAAATTACTCAGAGATCCACCAGCCATTGACTTAACGGTTTCCTCACTCACAGCTCCTGATTTTTCAATAGTTTCGGGTGATACTGAAAGGAGCTTAATCTTTAAATTATTGGAATAAGTTACGGCGCCACCTAAGAAAACAGCACTCGATCCCGCGTGCTGCGTAAAAAGATGCGACAGATAACCTCCGGTACAACTTTCTGCGACAGATAAAGTTGCGCCCTTTTCTTCCATAAAATCGAGAATAGCTTTTTCTAGCGGCTTATCTTCAGTAGCAACCACATAGTTGCCAAGCAAATTCACTAGTTTATCAACATATCCTTCAATCTCTGTTTTTAACTCTGATTCGTTTCCGCCATAAGCGCTCAAACGAAGGCGAACCTGACTCAATTTAGGAAGGTAAGCAAGTTTGATATGCGCTGGAAGTGACTCTTCAATTGCTGCGATCTTCTCAGCAAGAAATGATTCTCCTATGCCGGCTGTAAGAATTGTTCGATGGACAATTGAATCGAGACTGAACTGTTTTTTTAAACGAGGAATAACCTCTTCTTCAACCAGGTACATCATTTCGAAAGGAACCCCCGGCATTGAAACATAAACAGTGTCGCTTTCCTGAAACCACATGCCCGGAGCCGTGCCATTTTTGTTAAGCAAAACGGTGCAATTTTCAGGAACATCTGCCTGGCGAATATTTACTTCGAGTAAAGGACGCTTAAATCGTTCAAATATTTCTGTGACTTTTTTTAGGGTAGGCTCGTCACGCTTAAAACCAACTTTAAAGTATTCCGCAAGCGTATGTTTGGTAATATCGTCTTTAGTTGGTCCCAGTCCTCCGGTAATCAGGATGATTTGTGCTCGTTTGGAAGCGGCTTCTAAGGCTTCCAGAATATGAGCTTTATCGTCAGATATGGAAGTTATTTGTTTTATCCGAATACCTGCTTCATTTAACCTCTGAGCAATCCATGCCGAGTTGGTATCAACAATTTGTCCGATCAGGATCTCATCCCCAATTGTGATGATTTCTGCTAACATCATTGGAAATATCCTCCGTTGGAAGGGCTTCTGCGACTTAATTTTAAATCCTGGAGCATCGAGGCCCGAACTCTTAAGTCGACACTATAGCCTTTATACTGTCCAAATGGAACCCAACTCATAGCAAGATCCCAGCAATGCAGATCGCGATTAATAGCGAATGAAGTAGTGGTTAAAGTATTCGCCTTAAAATCCCATCCGGAAGTGTAACTAACTTTCCATTTAGGAGTAACACTAAAATCCCCATTAAAATTTAATGAATTAATAACGCTCCTCAGAAACCCATTATTTGAGTAATTAAAACTATAAGATGCACTTAAATTCCATGGAATATTAAAATCGACAAAGCCATTAGGATTTCTTAGTATCTCTGAAATATCCTGTTGTTGCCTGGCTGAAGTGTTTGGGTTATTTTGTTGATTGGTAAGATCCTTTTGTCTTTTAATGAAAGAGCTGGGATTAAGACTATAGCCAGTTTGAACACCAAATGAGGCTAAACGAGCTAGTTTTCCTTCTTTAAATAAAAACCCCAAACGCTGGCCTGTCCGATCCACTTCGTATGGATCGAAGCTTCCACTAAAGGTCAGATTTAATTTTTGTTTAAAAAAAGCCGTCCGTCCGCCAAAGAAAATGGTTGATAATTTATTGAAACCTGTTGCTTCAAAATCGTAATTCCCGCTAAATGTCAGTCCCTGGATGATTGGTATTTTTTCGAACGCCGATGCGGTATCACTTTTGGTACGAACCTTTGCTTCGATATTATTTTCTACAGAAAAATTCATGTTTGCCGATCGGCCAATGCCAGGACCGCCGCCTGGTGATTGTTCAAAAATAGAATAACGCCTGTTGGAAATTTTGGCACTATCAGGAACATTACTAATATCTTTAAAGAATCCAAAATTATTCCCGCTAAAATCAGGGCGGTAAGAAAAATTAAGGTTAGGTGTTATGACGTGCCTGAGAGCAACTAAATTTCCTTTTCTAAAAGGCATCATACCATATATTTTTGTCGAAACACCGGTATTTAATGAATAGTCATAATTTCTTCGAAAACCTTGTAGTGTATCTGTCTTAATATTTCCAACAACATCTGTAATACTAATTTTATCTAATAAAATTTTATC
>JANMZB010000072.1:0-1221 GCA_031382725.1 Sphingobacteriaceae bacterium
AATAGTCGCTACCGACACCTTTTTCGCCACTGAACGTGACGTCGGCGGGTCTGTCTGCGACCAAGTCTTTTACGGCCTCGACTCCCATTACATCAATGTGTATGGCCTCCGCTCCGAAACTGATGGCCCCACTGCGTTTGAAGATTTCCTCCGCCAAGAAGTGATCCCTGCTATCCTCCGTAGCGACAGTTCCCGTATGCAGCGATGGGGCCAACGAGTCCTAACGATCGATCGTCGCAACCTCATCGGTACCCAGTTCACTGAACCGTACCATCCCCAGCAAAACCCTACTGAATTACGAGCTATCCGTTGGCTCAAACAGAGTATCCGCCTTCTGCGTATGCGCACCGGCGCCCCACAAGCCGTCTGGTTCTACGCGGCATCGTATATGGCTGATATCCACAATATTTCTGCTGACGAAACCCTTGGCTGGGCCACCCCGTGGTCTCGGCGAAAGGGGGATACACCCGACATCTCGGCGTTCCTCCAGTTCAAGTTCTACGAACCTATCTACTACCATGACCCTACTGGTAAATTTCCGGACACCCGTGAACTTCCGGGTTACTGGCTTGGAGTCGCCCATAACGTCGGCGATGCACTGTGTTTCTACGTACTGAAAGCGGATACCCATCGCGTCATCGAACGGAGCGTCCTCCGTAGCGCCCTACCATTCACACATAAAAATAAGGAAACTGCCTTCCCTACCGACGCGTTCAAACCCGACTTCCTTACTCCCTACCCTCCTGACGATGCTTCCCTCGCATCCGTTGGTACCCCAGAAACCGCCGTACCTACTAGTTTTACCCCGTTTTCTATCACAGCCCCGATCCCGGTCCCTCAACCACCAGATACCGCGCTCGTGATTCCTCGCCGCGACCACGTGACCCTCATGGACGCTCCTGACGATACCCGTCAGGACACGAATGTCCTCGACCCCAGTGCCACCGGGCATTCCACCATGGCGACGATGCACCTGGGATCCGACTGCCACTATCCCCTGGGGCCCGGCACTGACCTGCCCTGACTCTGTGATTATCGAAAAATCGTAACCACTACACACCCCAACAGCGACCCCCTTGAAGACAATCCAAATTAATCGTCGCGCACGATCCCATGACCATCACAACGACCCTCCTCGCGACCCTGAAGTTCGTCGCTCCTGCCATAATATTTCCCGTGACCGCCTCAGCGGTTCCCTTTCCCATGCCTCTGGTACCTCAT
>JANMZB010000873.1:0-1335 GCA_031382725.1 Sphingobacteriaceae bacterium
AGGGTAATGGCTGCCTTTACTTTTTCTGTAGCCTCCCTTTCTGAATCGGCTTCCAGTTCAATGTCAAAACTATATTTGCTCATGGTTTAGAAAGTTTAGGGTGGATGTAATTTTGGTTTTGTCTTCTGCCAATTTTTGCAAGATGTCCAGCACACTGGCGAATTCTTGCTGCTGGAAACTTTGCCTGAGTTCTCTCGCAAAGGTCAGTATGCCCTCGTCTTCTGTGTTTGCAGTTTTGGGCTTAAAGGTGGCTTCTGTTTCTTCGATTGGAATTGATTGAACCTCTTTCTCCAACAAGCCTGCCAATGCCTGTCCTCCTGGGATTCTTCCTGCTATCTGCGGATTGTTGCGGATGAAAGATTCAAAGAAACTTGCACCTACTTCGCCCAATATTCCTTTCAGGGGGGACTGCTTATTGACAATGGCTTCGTTTTCCTTTTCAAGTGAGGCAACTTCTGCTTCGAGGTCTTTGATTTCTTTTTCAAGGGTTGTATTTCTTTCCTGCAATTGGGTAAACTGCCACTTGCGTTCTGCTTCTTTTACTTTTTCTTCAATGCGGTGGTCAATATCTCCGAGTGACTGGTCTTCCTGTGGGGCATCTTTGAGGTAATAGATGTACTTGTCATTGTGGTTGCTTGTTCCCTGAAAAATGAACAGTTCTATTTTCTGGGTGTCCTCATGTATGAAATGGGAAAACAGTGGAAATCGGTTGGTGTTACTCGTTCTTCGGATGGCTTTCATGCCATCTATCAAAATCTCGTAATCCAAAGGTTCGCCTTCTGCTTCGTACATTTTGAGGTACTCCAAATGCTTGTTCATTTTCTCCTCACTGTATTTTTGGTTTTTAAAGGACATGGCTGTTTAAGTTTTAGTGGATGATGACAACCTGAATAAACTGTATGCGTCTGCTTGCTGCCCCTGGGTTGGTAAGGGTAATTTCGCCCTTGTGAATATGGGCATGGTCAGAGAGGAAGTCGCCTGTGCCATCGTAAATGCCATAATCACTTTCTATAATGATTCCTTGCGGACTGTCTACTATAAAGTAGAGGTCGTTGAATGCTGCTATGCGCTGAGTGCTGTTGCCACTTAGGGTCATATCCCTGTAAAGGGTATGGTACTTATCATACCCTAGCTGGCGTATTTTCTCCGGAAGGATAGAAGCAATCAGGGTTTCTGTCATGGGTTCGTTGTTGTGGTGGTTTCTGGTTTTTCTTCAATTGTTTCCACTTCTTCATATTCGATGTAGACTTTAAGAAGGAAAAGGCCGGGGAACATTGTTCCCCGAAACCAGCCTGCTATTATTCCGCTATCTCCATCTACTTCTACCGTCATTGG
>JANMZB010000122.1:0-2980 GCA_031382725.1 Sphingobacteriaceae bacterium
CCTCCACCAATCCTTAAATTCAACAAACATCAATATAATTGGATAAATAATTTACGTACATTTGGAGAAATTGCAGTAGTGAAGAAAATTGAAAATACAAGTAAACTCGAAAATAAAGGAGCAGTGGGAATGTTTGTTGGCTATTGTGATGAGCATGCAAGTGGAACTTTCCGTTTTGCAAATTTATTAACTGGGAAAATTATTGTGAGTCGAAATATGAGGTGGCTCAACAAAACATGGGGAGAATTTAAACGTGACAAAATCAAGCCAGATATCGTCGAATCTCCACCTGAAAATGAAAAGGAAGCAATTGAAGAAGATGCAACTGAGAATTACATTATTGAGGATGAAGAACCAGATACTGACGGTACCACTACATCTACTCGATCAACCACCAAGCTACAACGCGAGTTAAACAAATTGAAGACTTCATACAACACCACAGTTCCAGATGAAAAAGTTGAAGTCGCCATGATCATGGCAACACAAAGTGGGCCATCTGATCCAAGTACATTTAAGCAAGCATGGAATCATCAAAATTCAACATCTCAAGAAAATTGGCGTGAAGCTATTGAAAAGGAGTACAAAGACATGATTGAAAAGGGAGTGTGGAAATATCGGAAAATTGCTGAGTTACCTGACAACAGAAAAATCATTGGTAGCAAGTGGGTATTCAAAACAAAGAAAAATGGTGTTCATCGCGCACGCTTGGTAGCTCTTGGGTACAGTCAAATTCCAGGAGTGGACTACACAGATAATTTTAAATCATTTTGTTGCTTAAAATAATCCACAATTATGATGCTGAGATCATTGATGTGGAAACAGCATTTTTATATGGAAAACATGAAGAGAAAATTTTTATGAAAATTCCTGAGGGATTGACTAATTTTGTACAAGTGACACAAGATAATTGCCTTGAGCTAAAGCGATCAATTTATGGTTTAGTACAAGCAGCCAGACAATGGTGGAAAGAGTTTGTGGGTTTTCTAACAGAGGAAGCAAACTTCACAAAAAGCATTGTTGATCCTTGTTTGTTGTTCAAGAAAGAAAACAATCAAGAAGTGTATTTGTGTTTATATGTTGATGACGTTTTGCTTATTGGTGAATCTTCATTAATTAAGAACACAATTTTGGTGATTAAGAAAAAATATTCCATCAAAGAAGTGGGAAAACTTGATGACTATGTGGGCTGTAAAATCAAAGAAGTTAACAAGACTATTTATATCCATCAACCAGACCTAATCGCAAAAATGGAAAATCAATTTGGAGCAAAGTTTAATGGCAAATTTGAGTACTTGACTCCAGCAGGCCAAAGTGAGCAAGTTGTGCGTCCCACCACCAAAGAAGAACTAATTTCAGAACCAGAACAAAAATCATTTCGAAGTGCAGTTGGAATGCTTTTATATTTAACAAAACATTCCAGACCAGAAATCAGCAACTCTGTCCGTGAATTGGCTAAAGTGATGGATGGGGCAAATCCAGCACATGTAAAAATGTTGGATAGAGTGATCAAGTACATCATTGGAACAAAAAGCAAATGTTTGAAATTACAACCAACACAAGATAAAACTTGGAAAATTCTTGGAAAATGTGATAGTGACTATGCTGGTGACAAGGATAACAGATTAAGCATCAGTGGAAATGTTATCTATGCAAATGGTGCATTAATTTCTTGGAAATCAAAATCTCAACGCAATATTACCTTAAGTTCTACAGAAGCAGAATATATTTCACTATGTGAGATTTGCAAAGAAATTTATTTCACAAAAATGTTAATTGAGTCAATGGGTCATACAGTGGAGTTACCTATTAAGGTATTAATTGATAATGTTGGTGCTATGTTTTTGGCCAACAACTCAAGTACTGGACAGCGAACAAAACACATAGATGTGCGATACCATTACTCTCGTGAACTAATTGCAAGTGGAATTATTGTTTTGGAATTTGTCCGAACAACTGAAAATGACTCAGATATTTATACCAAAAATGTGGGAAATGAATTATTCTTAAAACACAGCAACAAGTATATCACAGAATTGCCAATGGATTAGCAAACAACAAATTACAAAACAGGAAGGGTGTTAAAATTACATATATTTTTATATATGTAAAATATTATTTTGTAATTCGACCCAGATTACATATGACAAAATGTACGTCTGCACCTCACATATTATAAAATGTGAGGAGTAGCGGGAAACAACAAATCGACAACACTCAAATTACTGTACACGGAACGTGGCAACACAAAACGTGGTAAAATAGCGTGGTAACGAAACACGAAATGTCGAAGAACCTAACTTAACGAATAACAAACTATAGTCACAAAATTAACGGAATAACAGTTCTATAGAATCTAAAGTTTATTTAGAAACAAACAATACAAAAATACGACATCAGAACATTAAGAAATCATCGGCCGAACTTCGGAAATTACAAGAGCTTTTAACACGATAATTATCGTTCGGTTGAGGCTATTCGAACGAACGACAGAAACTTCAAGACCATCCAAAGCATCCAGATCATCCAAAGCATCCAGATCATCCAGAGCATCCAGATCATCCAGAGCATCAGTAAAGACATCAACAAGAACACAGAACATCATTAACAAATAAAAATAATCATCATGAGTACAAGTACCGACGTTGAGAAACGCATAACCATTGTTCCATTTACTAAGGATAGTAAATGGCATATTTGGTCAGAACAATTCATTGCACGCGCAAATTCAAGGGCATATGACCTTATACTTGATGGAACTGAAACAGCTCCAGTGGACAGTGACATAAGCACAGACAAAGACATAATAAGATTACGAGCAGCAAACAAACGTGCATATAGTGATCTCCTTCTCAGCTTCAACGACGAAGTGAAGTACATCGCCTACGCGAATTCGGACGGCGTGAGCTGGACCGACATGCAGCCGGTCTTCGTCTTTTCGACGAGCTGCATCGCCGAGGAGGGAACGAATCGCCAGACG
>JANMZB010000140.1:0-7655 GCA_031382725.1 Sphingobacteriaceae bacterium
CCATTTAAACCTTTTATATCGCCTAAGTTAATAAAGTCTCCTTTTATGTTTGACAAATCTGATACTAAATAAATATCCAAGTCAGGACCTGAGTCCGATTTAAAATCCTTAAAGTTAAGCTTCGATTTCTCTTTATTTATAGTAGTATTTCCACTTGTTGGATGTGCCGACGATACAAAGGAGCCTTTAAAAGAAGCTGTATTATCAATAGGAGTATTTTTTTTACATGCCATAAAAGATATGGTTATAAACAAAAAAATTGCCCTTAAATATGGATTTATTGTTAAATGTTTCATGATTCTTAAATTTAGTTATTGTTTTCATCTTATTTATTATAAGTAATTTACTTATAAACTTCAAAACCTGATTATCATAAATAAAAATAAACCTTTGAATGATAAGGAGGCACAGTCAGAAGAAGTATTTTACTCCTGAAATTTTTATTAAGTACCCAGCAAGCAAAAGAGCCGCCCTTTTACAGGCAGCCCTTTGCAATCTGCTAGCGTTATTTTATACAGTTTGTTCATTACTTCATCACAGATCCAGCTGGAAAGGTCATTTCCACCGTATTGTTCAGCATGTAAGTTTTCCGAGCTACAGCATTTGATGGAATTTCGCCTATCAAAGGTTTTAGCGACCTACCATGAGTATTAGGCTCGCGGTAGCTGGGAGGAGTAAAGCAGTATTTCTTATTGGAGGAGCAAGGTATACCTGGAACCCTCTACCTTATCGGAAGCAATTATGTTATATGCGTTGCTGTCGTCATAAACAGCATCTACTCGCCATTCAAAGCGCCAGCCTTCTCTTTCCAGGACAGGTTGAGTGGTAACAGAAGTATTGCTAGTAAATTCGGCCTTCCAGGGATAAACCACAGAGTAACCGCCAAGTTCTCGGTATCCTATTCGATAGGACTTTGCGTTAGGTACGGCATCCCAATTTAAAGTTGCTCCGGTTGAAGTAATATTGGTTACTCTCAAATTTGTTGGTTTTGCTAAACTGCTTGTTGGAGGTGGCGCAGGAGTGCTCTTTCGCGCCACTCTATCACTTGCCTTGAATACAGGCTCAGGATCATTTTCCTTTGAACAACTTGCCAAAAACAGGCCACTGACGAAAAACAAAATAAAAGTTAAATGTTTCATACAAATTAAATTAGTTGGTTTTAAAATAAATACAAATGTCTTTCCTGATATCATATCCGTTAAACGGTTAATTTATTTCATCACAGATCCCGTAGGGAAAGTCATTTCCACCTTATTGGTCATCATGTAAGTTTGCCGGGCTGCAGCATTTGACGGAATTTCGCCTATCAAAGGTTTTAACTGAAAAGGAGCCGCATTATTATCAGGATAAGGTTCAATGCTTATAGCCGCTATTTTACCAGAGAGGTTGGTGGGGAAAGTTAAACCGAACGGTGCCATTTTGATAAAATCTTCTCCCGGAAATGGAGGACCCGGCATTGGTCCGCTAAACGTCGACATGTCGTCAGCCCCGTTTGCCGTCATAAATCGTCCGGTAGAAACCGGCTTGCCGTCTATTACTGCCCAGCCTTCATAAATCCAGCCATTGGGTAATGTTGGCAAGTTTAATCCCGCCATTGGCGAACCGGACAGTAAATCCAAGAACCATATTCCACTTAAATCATCGTCCATCGTGGCCGTTGTAGGAGTTGCCAAAACATATTTACCGCTTGAGTTTTTGAAGTCATTCGTTAAAGCCCCCTTAACACTTAATTCAGCTTTTTTTTCAGAAAAATCTCCTGCGAGTAGCTTTATCTTACTCGGTTTGGGATCGTTATCTGGCATCGGCTCAATAGTAAGCACGAATGAGGAAGCGCTTTTAATTGTTTCTGCATCAAGTTCTTTGTGTTTATTAGACACCTTTCCCTTATCATCAACAGTAAAAGTGCCTGTGCTTACCGGAGCGCCGTTAACGATTAACCATCCTTCGTACTGTTCATGTGGCCCGAGGTTGGCCAAATTATCGAATTTAAACTTCAATTTTTCCGTCAAATTGTTCTTTAATTTTTCGTCTATTTCCGCTTTTGAGACCGAAGAGAGTTTTTCGGTCGAAATGGATTCCTTTTCGCATGCTGCGAAAAGAAAGGAGCTCGCCATGAGGACTGCTACAAATTTTTTCATACTCTTTATATTTTGTTTATACTACTAAGATGCCGCTAGTGTATCACGAAAGTTTCACGGAGTTTTAAAGGATTTGTAACTTTTAATAAGGCTAAACACAAAAGACGATCTGGAGGGGTACCTGATTATGGATGCAGATTCAGATGGAAAAGACTTAAGTTCTCAGAAGTCTATTAAAAACGCTTCAGGGAATTCAAAGTAAATTGGTAAAGAAAATTGATACGCAGGACTAATATCTGATACGATTACTAAGCTGGTTAAATAGATGATTGCAGCGTAAAATAGAAAGTCGTTTTGTCTTGAGGTTTGCTTTCTACACCTATTTTAGAACCGTGTATCTCGAGAATGTTTTTAACGATAGCCAACCCCAGGCCGGTCCCGGCACCTTCGCCCTTAACAGGCGTTTTATAATATCGATCAAAAATCAAAGGGAGGTCAATCTCGGAGATTCCTCCACCTGTATTAGATACTTCAACCTGGATTTTGTTGTCAATAGAGGTTGCTTCCAAAATAACTTCGCCGGCCGTGGGTGTAAATTTCAAAGCATTGTCAATCAGGTTTTGCATTACCCGATCCATCATGGCTAGATCAGCAAAGGCCATCAACGTTTTTTCTGCATTCTTTATCTTCAGCGATATCTGCCTTTCCTTTGCCAGGAGCTGATACTTTAGCACACTGTCCTGCAAAAGATCGGCAATAGGAAATGCTTCTTTGTTAGGAGTTATTTGTCGTGCTTCCAGTTTGGTAAGTTCGAAGAGATCAGACACCAAACGGTTTAGCCTGTTTGTTCCGCTCATGATATTATCGAGGTATTTATTTTTATCCTCGGCGCTAAGCTCATCCTTTTTCATCATCAAGGTTTCTGCATATCCCTGAATTATCGAAAGTGGAGTACGTAAATCGTGAGAAACATTGGCAATAAGTTCTTTTCTTAAGGAATCAACCTGTTTTAAATCTTCAAGCTGCTTCACGATAGTATTTGCCATATGATTAATGGAGTGCGAGAGTTCGCCAAGTTCGTCGTTTGACGTTACGCTTATTCTTGCTTGCATGTCTCCATTGTCAAAAGAAGTTACCATGCCGATAATTCGCCGAAGGTTTTTGGTAAGAAACCATAGGGCCAATAAACCCACAGCAAAAGCCGCAAAAAGGGTGAGCGAAAAGCTCCAGGTTCCAATTTTGAAAATGTAACTGTCCCATAATACTGCCGATAGTTTTTCGTATTCTTCGCTTGCCAAAACAATGTATACATATCCGGCAAGGTTCTTATCCACCACCACATCAGTCGCCGAAAAAATGGTTTTAGAAGCCGGATTCCGTGGATCGTCGCCTAAAATATATTTAGTTCCTTTGGTGTTTATAAATTCTTTTACAGGAGCCAGGTCAATAGTTTTTACCTTTACTTTTTTATCAAGCACTACAAATGAAACTATCTCACCGGAAGGACTGACTAAATAAACCTCAATGCCGGGGTTAACGGCCATCATAGAATGCATAATCTTGCCCAGGGCTTCTTCATTTACTCTTCCGTTGGTAAAGGGCTGTACTTCCAGCAGCATGTGTGCTGCGATATGAGCGTTTAGTTTTTGAGTAACTTCCTGGTAATACTTACGAGAAAGTTGAGCGGTAATGAAAATATAAGCTACTCCCAGAACAATGAGAAGGAAAAACAGGGTTAATGAGATCCTCCAATACAACGTTTGTCCTAAAATTCTTTTTTTCAAAATCTTATTTATTAAATTTAAAATCGTCGCTAAAACGGTAACCGATGCCCCAGGCGGTTAAAATAAATTCAGGATTTGATATATCAGGTTCTATTTTGCTGCGCAAGCGGTTAATATGTGAGTTTACAGTATGTTCATAGCCGGAAAATTCGTAACCCCAAACCAAACTCAAAAGCTCTTCTCTGCTGTAACTCCTGCCGGGGTTAGAAGCCAGCTTGTACAGCAAATCATATTCTTTAGGAGTGAGAGATAACCGTTCGCCATTTAGGGAAACCTTCTTTTTATTAGGATCAATGGTCAGATTTCTGAACTGAAGAACAGACGTGGGTTCTGTCACTTCTTCAATTTTCTTAAATGCTTCTACCCGCCGAAATATTGCCTTAACCCTGGAAATAAATTCTCGAACGCTGAAAGGTTTGGTCAAATAATCATCTGCACCAGTTTCCAGACCCAAAACCTTATCTATTTCTTCTGATTTCGCTGTAAGCATTAAAATGGGGACATATTCATTCTTCATTCTCACTCGTCGGCAAACTTCCATTCCGTCTATGCCGGGAAGCATCAAATCAAGAATAATTAAGTCAAAGGATTCGGATAAAGCTTTCTGTAATCCAAAGGTTCCGTCACTGGCTTTTTCAATACTGTATCCTAAATCCTGTAAGTGAATCATAAGCAAATCGACTATATCTTCATCGTCTTCGATAATGAGAATCTTTTTACTATCTGGCATGAAGCTAAACTAATGGAAAAGTATCACAAAAACATCACAAAGTAGATTGGCCAATTACATACACCAACGCGACGACCTAATAAATTTCAGAAACAGCTCTTATCTAAGGTTTCAAAAATCTTTACTCCTTAAATTTAAAAAGTTCAGAGCCCTCTGATAGCTTATCTAAATTATCCATCAATAGAGATTGAACTTATAATCTCCTTTAATTTATCCGCAGACTCATTCAGTTGTTCCTTCTCCAAATCATTGATTTTCAAAGGAAGAATCTCTCTTATACCATTTCGATCCACAATACAAGGAACTCCCAGATAAACATCAGAAACGCCATGGTAATCATTCAGTAAGGTAGACACATTTAGTACCGAAGCTTCATTTTTGAGAATAGCTGTACAAATTCTATCCAGCGCTAAAGCTATGGCATAATAGGTTGCACCTTTTGCTTTAATAATCTGGTAAGCAGCGTTTTTAGTTTGGTCGAATACTTCTTCTTTATCACTATCAGAAAGGTCTAAATCAGTACCGGCAATATTTGCCAAACTCCATAAAGGTAGTTCAGAATCGCCATGTTCGCCTACAATATGAGAATGGACGCTTCGAGGGTCGATGTTCAACTTCTGACCGATTAGATATCGAAAACGAGCACTATCAAGCAAAGTTCCAGATCCTATAATGCGATTAGCCGGCCAGCCAGATTTCTTAAAAGTAAAGTAAGCCATAACATCAACCGGGTTTGATGCGATAAGTAAAATTCCGTGCTTATTATATTTTAGAACCTCATCCGTAATCCCTTCATAAATAGCAACGTTACGCTTCAGTAAATCAATTCTTGATTCGCCTGGCTTCTGAGCTGCGCCTGCTGTTATGATTATGATGTCAGCTTCCGCACAATCCGGATAATCGCCTGCCCAGATTTTGGCTCCGCTTAAAAATGGAAGGCCATGATTCATATCCAGCGCATCGCCAATCGCTTTCTCTTTGTTTGCATCAATGAGTACCAGTTCATCCATCCGGTTACGTAATAACAGGGTGTATGCCGTTGTAGAGCCTACAGCTCCTACTCCAATAACTACAATTCGTGTTTTAGTACGTGCTGACATATTAGTAGATTAATTCACGAAAGATAGTGCTATTTCCAAAGGATCTTTGGAATAAACTTAAGACGCTATAAGTTCATCATCGGCGTTTTGAGAAACCGGCGACAAATTAAGTTCAAACCAGAAAATACTTCCTTTTCCCAATTTGCTCTCTACTCCTATTGTTCCTCCGTGTTGATTGATGATTTGGGCGCATATATACAGGCCTAAGCCCATTCCCGAATAATTTTGGCTGGTATGTTCTACACGGTAATAGCGCTCAAAAACATGCTTGATCTTTTCGTCTTCAATTCCCAAACCAAAATCCTGGATATTAATTTTAACACGATCACCTTGCCTTTGTACAATTACGATCACTTCATCATCAGGCGTAGAATACTTTAATGCATTATCAATCAGGTTATTCAAAACCTGTTTAATTTTCAATTTATCTGCTTCAATAAAAAAATTACCCTCTGCATTTATTGTGATATTGCGGTTTAATTGCTCATTAAAACCTTTGATACAGTCATTTAAAATATTCATTAAATTAAATCGGCTCAGACTTAATTGATCCAAACCCATTTGCATTTTAGATACGTTAAAGAGGTTGTTAATCAGGTTGGTAAGCTTCGCTGTTTGATTTGTGGCTTTAGCAATAAATTCACGGCCTGTAGAATCGTTCTCCACAGACTTCATTTGAATAATATGAAGATAGCCCTGAATTACAGTTAAAGGAGTTTTAAGTTCATGTGATGCCAGATTAATAAAATCATCTTTAACTTTTAGCAATTCCTTAGTTTTCTCATGTTCCAGCATTTGAACTCTGGCTTCTTCTTCCGCCTGTTTACGCTGCTCAATTTCTACCTCAAGCTGCTTCGCTGTTCTTAAATTATAAACTAGTGGAAGTATTTTATATAAAGCGTAAACTGTAAAAAGCGATACCACTGCCGCCAGGAAACGAATGACCGCACTCAAACGATACGCTGGCCACCAAAATATGATAGCATCCATTAAATGGGTTAATCCGCAAAGAAGAATAAAGGATATAAAAAGCCAGAATATTTTTGGAAAAGGAAGATCTGATCTTTTAGAAATTAGACGGAATAATAGCAGTGGAATGGCGAAATATGCGCCCCAGATCATCAGATCCGATATGATGTAAAGCCAGCCGTGAAAATCAGACCAACTGCCGCAATGCCAGCGTGCGGGCCAAAGCTCTGTAGAAAAGATATTCGAAAAAAAATCACCTATCTGTTCAGGAAGTCCTTGCTTAATAGCGGCCATTAATTGATGATTACCTAAGTTTAATAATTGGTGGCAATATAACAAATGAATCTTACGAGCTTCAATCTATGTCTACTTATGATAGGTTTGAAATGATTGTCAGATCCCGAAACAAGTTCGGGAAGACCAAACGCTTTAATTAATGCGCCCCGTCCTGCTGAACTTGTTTCAGCATCTCTTGTTTCAGCATCTCTTGTTTCAGCATCTCACAGTACACTTCAATTTTGCCATTTTCGTTTTTACTATTCAAAAATGCCAATTTAAATGGTACTATTACTGCCCTACGCTGGCAAAATTACTATTTCCTTCAAAAATAGCAGTATAAACTGCATCCTGAATTCTAGGCCTGATACGAAGTGAGTTTAATTTGTTGGTTGCGGAAGGATAAACACGGTTAGATAAAAAGATATAGACAAGTTTATGTTTTGGATCTACCCACACGCAAGTACCAGTGTACCCTGTGTGGCCATAAGTATCGGCGGAAGCTAGTTTTGATGGATAGCTAACACCGTTACCCCTGTCAAAACCAAAGCCACGGCGACTAACATGTGATTGCCTGCTGGTAAATAATTCAACAGTCTCCGGTTTGAAGTATTGCACTCCGCCATAGGTTCCACCGTTTAAGAGCATTTGGTTAAGAATCGCAAGATCATTAGCACTTGCAAACAAGCCAGCATGACCAGATACGCCATCTACCAAC
>JANMZB010000882.1:0-2120 GCA_031382725.1 Sphingobacteriaceae bacterium
AGGGTAATCCAATTCTTTTCACCCAATATTTCAGCCTTCAGATTAGGGTACATTTTAACTGCAATGTAACCATTCGCTGAACTACATCTTTTCAGCCAATAATTCTACCATTAAATTCGTGGTATAAATATTTCAGCGATGAAAAGACAAACTCAGCAGGCGATGTTTTCTCTGATAGAGCAATGCGAACAAACAGGGCTTTCCAAGAGGGAATTCTGTGAACAGAATAATGACGCCTATACCACCTTTCAATATTGGTTTACAAAATATAATAAGGCCAAGATAGTACCTGTAGAAAACAAACCTCCAGGGTTTATCCCTTTAAATTTTTCTACAAGTAATACATCTACCGGCGCTGCAATAGAAATGATTTTCCCCAATGGCACCAGGATTGTTTTTCATCAGGGAGTGCAGGTAGATTTTTTGCGAGGTCTCATGGCCTAGCTTTATGCTCGCACTTTCAGGAGCGTGCCGGTACTATTTGTATCAAGGATGCAGCGATATGCGCAAGAGCTTTGACAGTCTTTGTGGAATTGTGCGTGATGAATTTAATAAAGATCCATTAAGCGGTGAGATATTCATATTCTTCAACCGGCGTAGGAACCAGGTAAAACTTTTACTTTGGGAGCAAGATGGATTTTCCATTTACTACAAGCGTTTGGAAAAAGGTACTTATGAAATTCCTTTTTCAAAAGCTCCTTCCATGCAGATAAACTGCCTTGAATTGTCCTTGATCCTTCAGGGAATTTCCCTTAAATCTGTAAAGAGAAGGCCCCGGTATAAAAATACTTTATAAAGTAAAACTTATTCTTCTTTTTGTGTTACCACCTGTATTTACGGGCTTTGTACATTTGCATCGTGATTGAAACAGCCATAGATTATAAAGCCAAATATGAAGAATTATCACTTCAATATTTTCAGTTAAAACATGAGCTTGATCAATTAAAGAAATCAGTGTTTGGCTCCAAACATGAGCGTTTTATTCCTGCTGTATCCCCCGAGCAACTTGCCTTGGAATTAGGACAGATCGCAAATGCTTCACCAGCCCCTGTGGTAGAAAGCGTATCTTATACAAGAACAAAACCTTCTACAGAAACAACCAAAGTCCCTACAGGCCGCATGGCCCTTCCTGCTTCACTTCCAAGAGAGCAGATCATTATTGAGCCCTTAGAAGATGTTACAGGCCTTAAAAAAATCGGGGAAGAAATCACTGAAGAACTTGAAGTGACAGAGATGAAGTTTTTTGTAAGACAGTTCGTGCGTCCCAAATACGCTAAAGCAAACAGTGAAGGTGTGGTCATAGGCACGCTCCCTTCCAGGCCAATAGACAAAGGCATTGCAGGGCCGGGACTGCTTACTTCCCTTATTATCGGTAAATTTATAGACCACCTTCCAATATACCGTCAGGTAGAAATATTCAAACGTGCTGATATTGCCCTTTCCCCTTCCACCATCTCTGACTGGATCGATGGAGTTTGCAGGCTATTGGAACCATTATATGAAAGACATCGAAGACAGGTACTGGCAAGTAACTATCTGCAGGTAGAGGAGACCCCGCTCAAAGTACTGGACAAGAATAAAAAAGGGACTACCCACAGAGGTTACCACTGGGTGTACCATGCACCGGAAAAAGGACTTGTGTTGTTTGATTACCGTGAAGGCCGAGGAAGAGAAGGGCCAGAGGACTTGCTTAAAGATTTTAAAGGCTATCTTCAAACCGATGGGTATGAAGTCTACGAGTGCTTTTCTAAAAGAGAAGGCATCACCCATTTGCATTGCATGGCACATGCCAGGAGAAAGTTTGATGAGGCCTTGGGCAATGACAGCGCCCGTGCAAGCCATGTATTAAAAGAGCTACAGAAGCTGTATGCCATCGAAGCAAGGATAAGGGAAGAATATATTGGCATGCCAGAAGCCCTGCAACTAAGGCAGCAGGAAGCCGTTCCCGTATTAAATAACTTAAAGCAATACCTGATAGAAAATTATAGCGCCGTACTTCCCCAGAGTCCTATAGGAAAGGCGATAACCTACGCCTTGCAAAGGTGGAACAAGCTTTGCGTTTATACAGGCAATGCGCTGTTGCAAATCGACAGTAACCTTGTAGAAAATGCAATCAGGCC
>JANMZB010000093.1:0-1918 GCA_031382725.1 Sphingobacteriaceae bacterium
AATTTCCTTTAATTTAACGTTTTTGAAAATTTGAGGTAAATTACGTTGATTACATTAAATAACGTAATTTACGTAAATTACGTATACAACTAAAATTTGCATGTAAGTTCCAATGCCTGGTCATATACTTGATTGCAAACAAAAATAACTTATTTCAGTCATTGAACAAATCAAGGAGAATAATAAACTGTCATCAAAATTGTGAGCAGGTGATTCGTGATACAATAACTTACAATCAGAGTTGGGCAGATCCGAGAAATTTCGGATCGCGATTCCGATCCACGATCCAAAATTTTTTTTCCCCGATCCCGATCCGCGATTCCGATCCAAAAAATAATAATTTCCGATTCCGATCCCGATTCCGATCCAAGAAAAATTCCCGATCCCGATCCGCGATCCCGATCCTTGACTCCGATCCAACAAAAAATGTTCCGATCCCGATCTCGATCCGAAAATTTTTCGGAAAGATTTGAAAAAAATCAAAATATTATTATGGTGCATCAATTTTTAAATTTTCATTGTTCAATAAATAGCGATTTTATTGAAGTGCGCTCTTTTGCAGCTCTCTGTTTTATTGAAGTCATCTTCTACGGTATATGATCTTAATTTAATTTGGAATTACCTTGTAAAAAACGTTCAAAATAGGTAAAAAGGAACCTTAAACTGATACAGGTTGAAAAGTGATGAGCGAGCAAAAAACATTCATCATCAAAGTTGATTTCTGTGTAATTCAATTCATCTTTACTTATAGTTTCTGCATCAAATAGATGGGAATCTATATCAAAATAATATTGGCATCGATAAAAAATGATTTCTTTTACATTCAGATCACTTTAATTTAATTCAAATAAGTTTTACTAATTTCCGATTAAAATTTTAATTTTTAATAGAATGTTTAAATGAATATCTTACTTTTGAATGAATGTTACTTGATAATTTAATTTTGAATTCACCAATATGTATCATTTTTGAATATTCAATACGATACTTTTCATTTTATTTCCCGATCCCGATTCCGATCCCGATCCGAGAAAATTCCCCGATTCCGATCCCGATCCCCGATCCGAAATTCTAAAATTCCCGATTCCGATCCCCGATCCCGATTCTCGGATCGGCGATCCGATAATTGATCGGCGATCCAAGTATCGGCGATCCGTGCCCAACTCTGCTCAAAACATTTAGGCTGTAATAAGTAAACCGGTTATTTTGGATATATTCACAAAGTATATATAAAATTTAAGAAATGACAATATTTCAAGTAAGTATAATGTTTTGAAGCTTAATTAACTGTTTAAAAATGTTTACTCATCATCTTACAGAATCCAAATAAATTGCCAATTGATCAAGTTGTCTTGGAATTGGAAAATGAAAAAATTCCTGCTTTGGTGAGAAATTTTAGCCCCATTAATGTTTTGAATTGTAAATATCTCTCAAAACCATCTTTCTTTAGAATGAGCGCTGGATTGGGAAGCGACCATATCTTGGGCGGTATATTCCTCTGAAACTGAAACATGGAAAGCTTGATGATTGTTTTGATCTGGATGACGATTGGATTCCAAGCATTCTTTTGTTCAACACTGATCTTCAACATATTCTTGGTCTGAATTACCATGAGTAAGTCGATATGTTAGTCGAGTCGTTTATGATTAAAAAATGAATTCTTTTTATAGATTTTGGTCGCATGTGATATACGATAAAAACTTCTTCAGTCCTTTGCTATTATTCCTTCAGGAATCGGTTCCTTTCTACATTCCATTGAGGAAAATTTTGGAAGGCAATGAGGAAGCAATGGATTTATATGAGCGAGTTTGTCGACATGTCTTGATTATCATTTGTCGTCTTATAACGAATCGCGAGTCAGACTACGAATTTATGTCGAAGGAAAAGCAAGCTGATATTATCTATAAGAATTTTATTA
>JANMZB010000236.1:0-1744 GCA_031382725.1 Sphingobacteriaceae bacterium
CCGAAAAGTTCGAGCAGAGGGTCAATCTGAATCCATGTGGTCATTGAGTTATAATAGCTTAGATTCAACTCATCTTCTTCGCGTGGCTGGGCTAGACCTTCCATTAATCTTACTTTACCGTTAACCCTAGCGAGTCCGCCACCCTGATCTTCAATACGACGTGGTATCACTTCAAACGTAAGTACGTTACCCGATTCAAGATGATAACCTAAAGGAATCGGATCTACATCCGCGCCAAGTGTATCAATATTATGCAGCATAATCGTTTGAAGCTGAGGCTGCTCTCTTAATAATTTAGCCAGTGTACCGTTGCGGAGTAAGTTGGAAACCTCATACCAATGCCCCAGGGGCGAAAATCGTTGTGCGGCGATGTTGTCAGTATAATCGGTGCCTTCACCTTTTGATTTGGCCCAGGAAATCATACTCGCTCTTACAGAATCACGAACTTTTTGCTTGTTTTCGTCCAACATTTCCTGCGGCATATCTTCCCACATAAAGCGTAAGTCGCGTTCTGTAGGTACATAACGTTGGCCAATAGAACGTCCCTCGGATAAATATACCTTTCCCGCATATCCCAGATTTTTGGTCTGTTCAAGCTTTTTTTGAATGGGTCTATGAGTTAGATAACTGGTAGCTACCAGATGTGGTATTTCTGCCTGGTAAACTTCAGCAGTCTTTCGTGTTTTGGCTAAATGAATTTCCAGGAAACTGCGATGACTTCCTTCTAATATTACAAACGGATTCAATGCTTTGATTACACCGGCACCTTTTGTCCAGCGGCTGCCAACTCCGGCGGCAAGACTCAATACAGCAACTTTCCCGTCTTTTATGGCCTGTTCACCACCTTCCGATGAATGACCCAATTCTTCGTAGAACACTGCATCACCCGGTTTTACATCTTCGATAATTGTTTCAATCGGCAAACGATTATGATATAAGCTGATCTGGCCCTTTTGCAGTTGCTCCCTTATCTCTTCGTGCTGGATAAAGTCAAAACCATTTTCTTTCTTTATGCCTGCTGCTTTTTCGTCCTCAATGCTGCGGTTGCCCTGCGATGAAGGATCAGACACCTTAAATAAATTACTGATGATTGTGCGAAGCAGGGGATAAGCAAGATTATTCTTTTCGCAATAGGTAGTAAAATAGTCAATTTCAGCACGACGGATGTAAGGGATGCTTGAAGGCTCTTTTCGCACCAATTCAGAAACATGAATGGCATAATATGACTCCGGCATCAAAGCATCATTACTATGAAGAATCGCAGACCAGCTCCCTTTATTATTAATGCTCCAGTTGTAAACTACCGGCTGCATCGCGAATGGCAGCGAATCAGACAGCTCATCTTTGGTAGTTTGTAAAATGTCAAGCACCCGAAGTTTATAATCCTGATAATTTTTTGGGTCGACAAACATACCCATTCCACCGCCTGACATACCGCCAAGCATCAAAAAGCCATAATAATTTTCACCAAATTCTTTTTTTGCTTTCGAGATGATTTGCTCGGTGAAATAAGTTGATGCCCATGGGATAATCGTTTTAATCGGATACTCCCAGTTGCGAGCGGTATTTTGAGCAAGCTTTTTAATATCGCCCTCCTTTATCGCATCAAGAATGTTATCAAATATTTCGTTTGTCTGCTGACGGGCTTGCCATTCTTTATGACCCCGTAGTAAGTATTTCTCCGTCACCATTTCCAGGATCGGCCCTACATTCGAGGCCATTCCACCATGCATCAGCACCAGCG
>JANMZB010000244.1:0-4536 GCA_031382725.1 Sphingobacteriaceae bacterium
TGTCCGAGAATCGTTGATGCCAGCTTACGCCTGATGTACGTAATCCAAATAGCGCTCTCTCGATGACGAATGTGTGTCCTTCAAGTATACCAAACTCAGGACCAGCAGTGAAGCAAACCTTCTCTTTAGTATAAGCTTCGAGGTAGGCGGAGGAAATATCTCCAACCATTGTCTTGAGTCCATTCAGTTCAGCAGCAACAAGGCAAATGCGTAGGCTGCGTAAACTCACGACACTTGAGTAGGATCCTTCCATGGTTGGTTCAGTCAGGTGTCCACCAGCGACAAGTCGTGCTTTGTGGCGCAGATCGTGTTTGACAGCGAAAACAAAATGAACAATAATTTTCTTGTATCCATCAACAAAGTTGACCTTTCCCATATCCTTGAAAGTTTTGTAGGCTTGGATGTTTTCAATCTCTTTAGTCATTGCATCCTGCCAGAGTGTGTTTCCATTAGCTTTGTCGAGTTCAAAGGCTTGTTTCACGTTTCTTGGCACAAGTATACCGAAGTTGTAAACTTTTCCTTTATGAGGGCGAGTAACCTTCGTTTGTTGGATCATTCTGTTAAGACGCTGGCGACCTTTGGCGACGTGCTTTAGGCGTTTCCATCCAGGAGTATCCAATAGGTTGTTCTCTAAAGCGTAATTTGCGACCGATACAGGATCGTCTTTAATTATGATGTCCAAAGGCTCATAGGTCTCTGATCCATCTTCCCATTCGACGAGGACGTTGTATGATGATCCCTTATAGTCTTTATGAGTGGAAGTGATTGGCCCTTGGTGACTCTTGATGCCTTTGTAGACCCATGCAGTGTCGGGAGATTCAGTCTGTCTCTCATGTTGCTCTTCAACAATATTAGATAGCTCGTTGTAGGAGATGATTTCATCAAACTCCCCATCACCGATTCGTACCAAGAACTTGATCTTCTCATGGTTAGCAGCATCGTTGTCCAGAATCTTCTGAACAATCTTAGCGCGGTAGGTTTTGCCATCATCCAGTTCCCGAGTAAAAGTTAATCCAGTTAATTCTTCTGGTGAAAACTTAGGTAGCTTCAGTGACGACGTATCAACATGACCAGTCAAATCACTAACGGAATGGATGGGCTTGTGTAACTCCCCTACGTCAGAACTGAGGATACCGTCATTGATAGGGGCTTCAGCGCGTAGGTTCGGAGTACTGGGGTCGAGGGCAGTGCGAACGGCGGAACGACAAACAACTTGCTTGGTAACTTCATCCAAAAGTAGCCATGTCATGGCGTCACCTTGATGTTCAGCAATTCCAACAATTCGTGCAAGGCATTCCTTTGTGTTGGGATAGGACGCGCCTGGACTTGAATAGTAAACAGGTTCCCACCAACGGAATGCGAGAATAGCAGAGATGTCGGGGCGCTGACCAAATGCTTTTTCATACGGAGTGAGCCAATCCAAACTTTCAGTCGACAATCGGTTAAGAATATAGGTAGTGTGAAGGAGAGACAATAACCAAAATGGGGCGGGAGTGCCAGTGCGGTCCATGATTTGGTTGCTCACTTTCTTGACATCTTGAATACGGCGCTCAGCAGGATTCTGATGTTGATGATGTGGCTCGCTTTGCATGTCATCGATACAATACATGCGAAGGATGGATTGAATAGTTTTACCAATTTGGACTTTAGCATTGTCACTAAAAAGTCCGTTGGGTGCTCCCAGCTTGCGAATGAAGTCAAGAAGGGTACCCGGCATTTCAGATTCCGTTTTCATAGGGAAAATGGCAGTAAGTAAACTGGTTGTACCGCAATAAAGCTGAACCATTTCTGCACCTCCATGGCCAAGGATGCCGTCATCGTGGGCCGGAACATCGGAAAAGAATGTATCCGTAGCGACAATTTCATTACGACGGGGAACGTTGGCAGCAGGAAAACGTGACTTGAAGTGCTTACGGAGTGGTAAACGAGCATCGAGACGACAGAATTGAGTGGTATGCTCGATAGTCTTCTGGATGCGTTTGGTTGGAACAAAACCAAAATTTGGTGCAAGGCGATTGAAATCATGTTGAACGGGAGTGACTTTGTGAAGATGAACCTTGAGAAGCGTTTCATCAATGTAGTCATCCATGGTTTCGGAAGGGTTGTGCAAGTTAGATGCAGAGGTGATGTGAGAAGCACATTCACGAGAATGAAACTCCCCATAGTTGTTAAGTTCAAGTTGACCAAAGGATGGAGTGTGATCATCGGGAACAAGCTCTAGATCTTCGACGATGTATTCATGATCAAGGATGCTGGGATCCCAGGTAGTATCTGAAGTAAAGAATACGTGAGGATATGTGTCAAGCTCAAGATCAGTGGGAGGGTGCATGTCCAAGTACGGTAGCCCATTGCGAATGGAAAGTGGGATACCATATCCATCAGGGTGTTGGATACGTTGTTTACCATGAAGAGTGCGTGGAATATCACAAATGTCAATACCAAAACGCCTCATTTGATTGGTTGAATGGATGGTTTTACCGGTGCCAAGGTGCGCATATTGATAGAAGATACCAATGATGGGACCTTGGGAGGATTGTAGGACACCTGCAGCAGTGACGATAGGAAGATCAGTCACAGCATGCTCAGCTAGACCAGAAACGTCGGCATGATTCAAAGTTTGCTCGATAACACGAACGTCACTACCACTCATGCCACCATTGGCGCCTCCATCAATGAGAGAGCCTTGGTGTATGTGACGAACAGCATTGTGAAGTTGGTAGGAAAGGTTGACGGTATTCGTGATGCGTTGGTAAGTTTGACCATTGAGAGTAACCTGATTGTTATCGACAGTTGGTGTACGAACGCTACGATTGGACAAAACTTGGCGTAAATGGGAATCGACAGGCTCTGGAGCACTTGGAGCAGGTTGAATAGGCGATGGAGCAGGCTGCACTTGTGTATTATGAACTTGGTAGGGTTGTGTGGTTGGAGGTGGTGTAGGTTTAGGGGTTAATCCTTTTGCAACGCGAAGCTGAGATTTCTGATCAGCAGATAGCTTCTTCCATTCTTCAGGCTTAAACTTCATGTTTGCTTTCATAACCATGTTTGGGCCAGTAAAGGTAGTAAAAACGAGATCAGGACGTTGATTACGTGGAGGAGTGCCGGAGCCGCGACCAGGAGGTGGCTGTCCACGACCACCGTTACCACCACGTCCGCGTCCGCGACCACCTTGTTCATGTAAGTTGGCATCGCGCTTGGTTTTCGTTGTAGTAGCGTTGGAATGATCGTGAAGTTTAGCGTGGGCAAGAATGAGGTTGTAGAAGCTATCCCATGGCATCTGCTTGGATCCATTGGGACTCATACCAATTAATGTCATTTCAGTAACTTTCGCCTGTGTGAGGCAAGTAGACATGTGGGATTTGGTAGAAAGCGTTGCAGTGAGCCATAATCGTTTTGTAGCATCGTCAACGGCCTTGTCTTCCAATTGTTCAAGCTGTAAAATCTTGGATGTCCATTGCAAGAGAAAGGATTCAGTGCTCTTTTCCATGTGTCGTCAAAGCGAAGTAAAGTAAGCTCAGAGCGTAAATCAGTTGCAAGAAGGGAAGTAGATAAATCCTCTTCGTAGACACCGAGCATTGCAGAGTAAACTTGTTGGGCATCGGCAGTCTTCTCGAAGGTTTGAACGATGTGGCGACTCTTATTGGTTTGCAAACAAGCTTCAAAAACACTGTACATGAATGTGTTTTGATAGTTGAAAAGTTCTCTTGCAGCATCGTCATTTGGGACGTAGGAAGGCATAAGGATATTTCCAAGACCATGGCTGTTGGCAGTGGCTTTCAGGTGGCGATTCCATTGCTTCCAACGACTGTCATCCTTAAACTTGGTGTAGTCAGAAGGACTGCGCTTAATACTGCGAAGAAACATGGTGGCCTCGGATTGCATCGACGAAGGTGGTGATGAGTTGGACGTGTATGCAGTTGGAGTTACGAGGGGAACATTGGAGGTGGAATCGATAGTCTTATCATGGAAGAGGCGTTGTTTCCATGCGGTGAACTCAGGTTCCTGAAGCTGAAACCAAATGCGAACGTCGTCGGGGTCAACAGAAGCACGGAACCATTGTTGTAAGTACTCAATGTTTCGGATGAGCATGGAAGGAATGCGGCATTTACGGTCAATGGCGTCGCCGTTTTCATCAAGAGCTGAATGGATGTAAGCCATAGTAAGGTCCTCATTCGGTTTGAGGTTCATCAAATCATGAATGGTATGGATCCAAAACAATTTGAAAGCAGAATGAACTTCAGAGTCGGTAGGTATGTTGAGAACATTCTCAAGAACATGTTGGAGTGCAAGAACCTCAGTAGGAGCTGGTAGAAGGGAAGACATGATGGATGGCACGATGGGAGGTGGATGGGTAGTGGGTAGGATGTTGGAAGGAAGTTGGGAAGAAGTAGGATGGACCAAATAGGAAAACAATAGCTGCCTGTTTCAGAGGGACTTGAGTGCACGCTGTATGTACAAACCGTTAAGGAACTCTGGCGCAGTGCTGAAGGGTTACTAACTCTATGCAGCTTTTGTAGGGCTGTCTAACATACAAGT
>JANMZB010000255.1:0-2452 GCA_031382725.1 Sphingobacteriaceae bacterium
ATAATATCACGCAAAAGTAACTCCGTGACTGCCACATATTTTGGCCACCTTCGCAAAGTCGGGAGGTCCTGCCGGTAGTTCAGCTAGCTGCTGAAACATCTTTTCGATTCCTGCTGGAAAAGCGCTGACCGCCATTTTCGCAGTTTCGGTTCCAATTACCTTCCAAGCATGTGGAATATTTTTTGGCGCAAACGCTATATCCCCCGCCTGGAGAACAGTGGTATTACCATTGATTGTCATCTCCACCTGTCTCGTCCGCCTATAGCTTTACAGGTAACACTGTAAATTATGGATAAAGAGAAAAAGAAAAAATTAGCAGTTAAGGTTTTCAGTGAAAAACCGTGGCGCCGTTATGATGATGAGTTTAAGAAGAAAATTCTTAAAGAAATTAGCGATGGTATTTTAGGTCAACGAGAAGCCAGTCGAAAGTATAGAATTCATCGTAGGAACTTTGAAGTCTGGAAGCAGAAGTTTAGTTTAAGTAATCTGAATATTAAGTTAACAGACCAAATTCTTTCTTCTATGAATCCTGATGAAATTGACGCTTTGAAGAAAAGGGCAAAAGAACTGGATAAGGCCTTGCAGCATGCGAAATTGAAAATTGAAGGACTTGAAACGTTAATAAATGTAGCAGAGAAGGAGCTGCGAATTAAAATCAGAAAAAAGCCTGGTTCCAAACAGTCAAAAAAATGAAGCAAAATAACGGAACTGTAGGTCTTAGCAGGATCTGTGGACTGTTTGGAGTAACTAGGCAAGCTTACTATGAAGCTCTTGAACGAGAGCAAGAGACATTTATTGAACATACAATTATATTGCAACTGGTAAAAGAGATCAGGGTTTTATTGCCATTAATTGGAACACGAAAGTTGCACTTTATGCTGGACCAAAAATTTACCGAGCATGGCTTACGTGTAGGAAGAGACAAGTTATTCGATATACTTTCCTTTTATGGTCTATTGATACGGCGTAGAAAGCGTATTGTAAGAACTACTAACTCCCATCACTGGCTGAAAAAATATCCTAACTTAATTAAGGATTTAGTAATCACCGAACCGTGCCAACTGTGGGTGGGCGATATTACTTATATCTCCACAAGTGAAGGATTTAGTTATCTCAGTTTGCTAACGGATGCTTATTCAAGAAAAATAGTTGGATATCATTTGAATCAGACGTTAGCTGCTGAAGGCTGTTTGAAAGCCTTGAATATGGCAATAAGTACACGTAAAACTGAAGGAGGCTTTACCCTTATTCATCATTCTGATCGTGGGATACAATACTGTTGTGGTGAATATGTTGATATTTTAAATCAAAATGACATAGCAATTAGTATGACACAGAATAGTGACCCCTATGAGAATGCTTTGGCTGAACGAGTTAACGGAATAATAAAGTCGGAATTTAAACAATCAAGAATTTATAAAAGTCATGAACACGCAAGCAGAGAAATAGGAGAAACCATCAGAATTTATAATGAAATAAGGCCTCATGGCAGTTGCGAAAATTTAACTCCTAACCAAGCTCACAAAACGAAGGGGCCCTTAAAAAAGACCTGGAAGAATTATCGAAAGAAAATAAGTAAAGTCTGAAATGGGTTTTTGGGAGGCATTACCGGATGCGTATAGAAAATACCAGCTTCATGGAAGACTGGTATCTGTAGGACACGCTACCGGATCAGAATATTCCTTCAAAAGTTGCACCCCTGCAGAGCTTTTGTCCGCTTCATCTGATGCCTCAAAATTAAAAAATTTAGGGACAAAGATTTTCATTTAACTAAGAAAAATTGTAAAGTTGAATTTAGGATTAAGCTAAAAAAATAGTAATGTCATTTTTAGGATTAAGCAAAAAAGTTGTAAGGTTTTATGCGGACGAGACACTTTGCTATTCCTCAAAAAATTCTTTTCCACTCATATCTATATAACCAAATTGGTTATTAACTTTTACTCTAGAAAAACCGCATTCAAAATCCTCGACAAGATCATATTTTATAAGGCATATTTCTTTGCCATATTTATTTATGAAACCAAACTTGTTATTCAGTCTAACCTTGGAAAAATTGGAAGGTGCGTTATATTCTCCGGTGACAAATCCTACTATATTATCATACTTCGGTGATAGCAGATATTTTCCACGTTCATCAATCATTCCATAAAGAGCGCCTTCCTTTACAATGGCACAGCGACCATGCTCATAATAATTGATAAACGAAAATTTAAATGGAGTAACTTCTTTCCCTTTTGGATCAATTAAAAATATTAATCCCCAGTATCCATCCTTTTTACCTGAGAAGAACGGTGTTTTAATATTTTTAATTGAATCATATTTTGGAACAATAGAATCTGCAGTAATTATTACCATATGTCCTTTGCCATCATGCACTCTGTCATCGTGAGTCACACCAAACTTATTGTTATAGGAATATACGCTCCAGTAGTAATATTTAGGACTTCGTGTG
>JANMZB010000260.1:0-1177 GCA_031382725.1 Sphingobacteriaceae bacterium
GAACAAGACACCACACCTTCTGTCTCACTCATTGCCCTTAAAATACAACTCCTTATCATCAACCTCGCAATCAAACACACACACACACTTGACAGATGGAGAAACGTGCACAATTTCTTCATTGAAAAAATACCTGGTACACCACTGATAGACAAACTCAGAGTCATACACATATACGAAGCTGACTGGAACCTCATCCTAAAATACTTCATCTCCCACAAACTCACACACATCGCTTGCCAACAAAACACCGTCACCCCTGAACAAGCAGGCGGAAGAATAGGAAGAAGCGCTAGCGACATGGCCACAAAAACCATCATCACACATGAGATTTGCCGTCTACAAAGACTAAATGGAGCTGTACTGTACAACGACGCCAAAGCATGTTTTGACCGAATCATCGAAAACATGAGTAACCTAGCACTTATAAAAGAGGGACTTGCACCAGAAATAGCCGCACTTCACTCTCAAACACTCCAAACCATGCGGTATTATATAAAAACACAGCACGGCTGCAACCAGCACTTCAATGGACATATGAAACCTGAACCGTTTCTAGGATCTGGACAAGGCGCTGGTGACTCCATGGCACGTTGGGGATTTGTCAGCGACACACTAATCCGAGCATACAACAAACTTGCAATATCAGCTCCAGTTTTATCACCAACCAGCAGCACATCTGTTCTTGAGCACATCCAGGCTTTTGTTGACGATTCACATGGCCTAATCATTCACAGCCCAGCCGACGAAATCACAATAGAAAGTATAATCAAACTTAATATGCAAGCATGGGAAAGCCTACTAAGTACTGTCGGCGGAAAACTTGAGATCAGCAAGTGCAGGTACGCCATCATGGAATGGGACAGTTTACCAAACGGGAGCTACAAGCTACGAGCTCCTCCCCCACAAGATAGCCACACTGACCACATCACCATTACTGACCACGAAACGCATCAAGAACAGGCCATCACCGCAATCACCACATCACAATCATATAAACTCCTAGGAGTCCACATAGCAGTCGATGGGGGCCAACAAGCCCAAGCAGATGCTCTCCTCAACAAATGCAAACATCTAGCAACTGCTTTCCTCCGATGCAGCCTATCACGAGAAGATACTACACAAGGATATCGGTCCATCTTTTTACCAGGAATAAAATATGGCCTATCAGCCTCAT
>JANMZB010000313.1:0-1287 GCA_031382725.1 Sphingobacteriaceae bacterium
GTCAAGATTCCAAAATTCAAAGTCAATAAAGCAACTTATGCAGGAGAACGCATCTCACTTGACATCACACCAATGAACATTGAGAGCTCTGGTGGAAGTAAAAACTGGTTACTTGTTGTGGATGAGTTTACAGATATGAAATGGAGTTTCTTTATCAAGAACAAGTCAGATCTAGATGAAACTATGATCAAGTTCATCAAGAAGCTCAAAGATGAAAATTTTGAAATTAAGTTTATCCGAATGGATAATAGTGGTGAAAACATTTCTGTCAAGAACAAGTTGAAAGAAGGTATATTTTCAAACATTAAGTTTGAACTTACAGCACCAAGCACTCCTCAACAAAATGGTATTGTTGAGAGAGCATTCGCGACCTTATTGGGAAGGGCAAAAGCAATGCTAAACCAAGCAGGGCTTACTGGTACTACAAGACAAAGAATGTGGGCAGAATGCGCCCGGACTGCAACTTTTTTGGAAAATGCTATGCCAGATAAAGTAAATGAGCCTCCTCCCATCCTTAAGTTTTATGGCAATCAATATAATTGGTTAAATAACCTACGTACATTTGGGGAAATTGCTGTTATTAAGAAAATTGAGAATACATCAAAACTCGAAAATAAAGGTTTGGTAGCAATGTTCGTCGGCTACTGTGACGAACACGCTAAAGGAACTTATCGGTTTGTAAACTTGCAGACTGGTAAAATAATTATCAGCAGGAACATTAAGTGGTTGAATAAAACCTACGGAGAATTTAAACGTGACAAAATTAAGCCAAATATTAATGTGGATACCTCATCAGAATCCGAAGAAGACAGTGATGATAATGTTATTTTTGAAGATGAAGAATTTCATGAAAATACCATTGCTACAAGGTCTACTACAAGATTACAGCGTGAATTAAGTAAGTTAAATACTTATTACAATGCAACTGTACCAGATGAAAAGGTGGAAGTGGCTTCAATTATGACTACACACAGTGGTCCATCTGATCCTAGTACATTCAAACAAGCTTGGTTCCATACAGAAAATCAGACAAAATGGCGTGGAGCAATTGGTAAAGAATTTAAAGACATGATTGAAAAAGGTGTTTGGAAGTATCGAAAGATTAATGAATTACCCGACAACAGAAAGATCATTGGAAGCAAATGGGTTTTTAAAACAAAGAAAAACGGGGTTCACCGAGCAAGGTTGGTGGCACTTGGGTACAGTCAGATACCTGGAGTTGATTACACTGACAACTTTGCACCAGTGGTAAATGATGTTACTTACAGAATCACGCTTCTGTTAAAA
>JANMZB010000317.1:0-1827 GCA_031382725.1 Sphingobacteriaceae bacterium
ACTGGATTAACCTCTTTCTTTTGTCTACGAACTGGGTTAGTCTCTTTCCTACCACTTCTACTTCGATGTACGGAGATGGGTTATCCTCTTTCCTACTGAGTCTACGTCGGTGTACGGAACTGGGTTATCCTCTTTCCTACCACTTCTACTTCGATGTACGGAGCTGGGTTAGCCTCTTTCCTACCGAGTTTACGTCGGTGTACGGAGATGGGTTAGCCTCTTGCCTACCATGTCTACTTCGATGTACGGAGCTGGGTTAGCCTCTTTCCTACCGAGTCTACGCCGGTGTACGGAGATGGGTTAGCCTCTTTCCTACCACTTCTACTTCGGTGTACGGAACTGGGTTATCCTCTTTCCTACCGAGTCTACGTCGGTGTACGGCGATGGGCTAACCTCTTTTCTACCGAGTCTACGACGGTGTACGGAGCTGGGTTAGCCTCTTTTCTACCGAGTGTCACTGGGCTACCCACATCCACCTCAATAATGCGTGTAGGGTGCGTAGTCAACCCGACAGGGTGGGTACTCAGTTCTCGTACGAAAAAATCGGTTGTATCCTGTTTCCTGGCAATCCTTACCGACCATCCGTGGTATCCCGCTTCCTGGTAATCCTTACCGGCCATACGTGGTCCTTGATCTTGATCGTGCTTTTCTCCTGAGGTTCCACCCGTCACCCCCCCCCCCCCACTCCCCTGTCGACGTGTCAGGGGTTTGGTCACCGGTTTGGTTGAGTATTCACTGGGCTGTGGGTATGGTGTTGAAGGCGGATCGGGGTGGTGCGCCTGGGGGTCACGTTCCGCCTTCCTCTGTTGACGTGTCAGAGTTGGGTTGATCGGAAGGGGGTGCCTTCCGTTTTCGGGGAACCGGCCCAAGGAGGTCGGGGGCAGGGATGTCTGTGGTGTCGGAAGGGGTTGTTGGGACGTGGAGGGGGATGGTGCCGGAAGATGGGAAGAGGATGAAGAGGGGCTTGCAGAAGTCCGGGAGAGGGATAGAGGCGTTAGTGGTTTCTTGGAGGGTCTGGAAGAAGGTCGGGAGGACCGTGGGTGGGAGTCGAGGGACCGTGGTGAGGTCAGTGTTGTAGGGTGGGGCAAAGCGGTCGAGGGTCGGCGGTGACAGGAAACCGAGGAGGGCGGGGCTGAGGCGGGAGAACATAAAGGCTACCCTGGTGGGGTTGTGCAGGTTGTTTTTCTTGTGGGTAAGGAAGGTACGGTAAGCAGTCATAGTGGTATCGAGGAGGTTGGGCGACGAGATGTAGTAGACGTGGGATGTTTGCTTGACGATTTTTAACATTGCATAACGGATACATTCGAGGCCCATGATCAGGATGTGATAGTGTTTTGGGATCGATTGGGGTTGGTGGAAGCTGTCGAAGTATAAATGACCAAAATTGCGTGGGCACTGGAGGTCTTTTGAGTTGGCCGGCCAAAGGAGGCGGTAGAATGCTTCCCAGGTGGCGAGGAGGGTGTCTTCGGTGGGAGAGTAGGACTGGGAAGTGGTGGCGCTAGGGTCAAGGGGGACTGTGTTGGTGTCGGAAATGTCATCGTGGAGGACATCGCTGTCGGGGTGTTCATCGCTATCGCCGGCCGGCAGTTGTGCAAGACTGCTTGGGAGGGGGAGCTGGGCCGTCGTGGAGAGGGGTGGGGTGGCGGGAGGCCCGGTGACCGGAGCGGTGGTAACTGTGGGTGGCGTCGTGGAGCGTGTTTGGAAGGCCGATGATGACTTCAGCGAGTGTTGGCGGAGGAAATGTAGGTGGGAGCATTTGCCAATGGGGTTCGTCGTTCTCGAAGGCGGTGCAAATGGAACGTACGAAGGTGAGGACTGGTGGTGATT
>JANMZB010000382.1:0-4075 GCA_031382725.1 Sphingobacteriaceae bacterium
TAAAAAGGGGCAACAGAAGTTTTTTACTACCGAGTCTTGTTCTGATTTCGATCAAAAGGCTGCTTTGTTTCTCGGCCGAGATGTAAAATCACAGCAGCTTATATTTTAATACTCCTCTAATTTTCCTGGTCATTATTAACCTGATTTGATAAACAATCTTTACAGGTCATTAAACTATTTGATCTTTCGAGTGTCTTATATTAACAAACACACACTAAAAACTTAGAACATGAAAAAGATACTATTCACAGCAATTATTGCAGGATTAAGTTTTTTTGCATTAGAATCAAATGCCCAAACCGGCAGAGACGAACAGGGCGAATATCGTTATGAAACCCGCGAAGAAAGGGTTTGGGTTCCTGAGCGTAGAACAGGTGGAATTTTTGGAGTTGGGGGGCGAACCATACCCGGACATTATGAAGTTCGAAACAGGCAGGTAAAAGTTTATCGCGACCGAAATGGTAATCCGGTTAATCAGGATGAGCGTTATGGCGAAAAAAGAAAAGGTTGGGAAGGAAAACACCCGCATGGAATGCCTCCGGGACAAAGGAAAAAAGCTAATCGCCAAAACACGGATAATCGCGACAGAGGATATGATCGTAATAACGATGGTGTGATAGATGAGCGTGACAGAAGATATGATCGTAACAACGATGGTGTAATTGACGAACGTGATAGGAGATACGACCGAAACAACGATGGAGTAATTGATGAGCGTGATAGAAGATATGATCGGAATAATGATGGTGTGATAGACGAGCGTGATAGATCACATGACCGTAACAGAGATGATGATAACGATCGTGATAGAAAATACAAAAACGATGACGACGATGATGATGACGACAACAAAGGCCATCAAAAGAAGAACAAAAAATCTAAAGGTAAAAAGGGTTAACCTGAATTGAATAATAAATTAGGGTTCTATGAATTCCCGGTTGCGCAAGCACCGGGTTTTTTGTTTTAAGTCGGCTGCTGGGGATGTAAGCTCTAGACTGAATGTTTCAATTCCTTCTTAGCTATCGAATTTAAATAAAGATAACCCAATATTCCGGCAAGTAATGATGCCGTGAGGATGGCGAATTTAGCTTCCTCATGTAATTCAGGGGAATCGAATGATAACAATGCAATAAAGACTGACATCGTAAAACCGATTCCGGCAAGTATTCCTGTGCCGAAAAGGTGCTTCCAGGAGGTATGTTTAGGTAAGCTGCTTAACTTCAACTTAACTGCTAAATAAGAGAAAAGGCTTATGCCTACAGGCTTTCCGATCAGAAGTCCGCAAATAATTCCCAGTCCGAGTGAAGAAGTAAGACCGTCGATCATTCCACCATGAAAGCGAATATTAGTATTCGCGAGGGCAAAAAGCGGCATGATAACATAATTAACCGGCCCCATAAGTTTGTGTTCAAGACTCTCCAAAGGTGATTCGGTTTTTACCGGATTTGTAGGGATTGTAAAGGCGAGCAATACTCCCGCAATGGTTGCATGTATTCCCGAATGATGAATAAAATACCAAAGGAATACACCTGGAATTAGGTAAAAAAATAGCTTTTTAACATTTAAAAAGTTCATTAATAAAAGGAGGATCATAATTCCTCCGGCGTATAAAAGATAATTGAAGTGCAGTTGTTGTGTATAAAAAATGGCAATAACTAGTATGGCTCCTAAATCATCTACAATTGCCAGAGCGGAGAGGAAAATCTTTAAGGCTAATGGTATCTTCTTTCCAAGCATAGATAAAACCGCCAATGCGAACGCAATATCGGTGGCCATTGGTATTCCCCAACCGCGAGCTGTTGTAGACCCAATGTTGAGCAAATAAAATAATAGCGCAGGAACCAGCATCCCGCCAAGTGCTGCAAATATTGGAAGAACAGCTCGTTTTACAGAGGATAGCTCTCCTTCAATTAGTTCACGTTTTATTTCCAACCCTACAAGCAGAAAAAATATGGCCATCAATCCGTCGTTAATCCACTTTTCTAAACTGAGGTTTAAGTTCAGTGATGAAAATCCAAATGCGGAATTAAGTAAAGCATGAAAGTGGTCATAGAATCCCGCATTAGCGATAATAAGGGAGATTGCTACGGACAGCATAAGCAGTGAGCCTCCGATTTGACCTGACTTTAAAAAATTTCTGAACGGTTTTAGGTTTATGCCCATTGATGATAGATGTTATTCTCTAAGTGACTTAAAGCAACTCTTCTAAATTACCTTTTCCTTGTCTGAGGATGTTAAACTCTCCGCTGGTGCAATCTACAACTGTCGAAGCAAGATTATCTCCATAACCTCCGTCAATCACCAGATCAACCCGGTCTTTATATTTTTCGTAGATAAGCTCCGGATCGGTGGAATATTCTAAAATATCATCCTCATCATGTATGGATGCAGAAACGATCGGATTGCCCAAAACGCGCACAATTTCACGGGCAATATTATTATCAGGTACCCTGATACCCACCGTTTTTTTATTTGAACTTAATAGTTTTGGCACTTTGCTGTTAGCTTCCAAAATAAAAGTAAAAGCACCAGGAAGTGCCTTTTTCAGTAAACGAAATGTGGCGTTATCAATGGGTTTTATATAATCTGAGATATGGCTTAAATCGTAGCAGATAAATGAAAGATTTGCTTTATCAGGCTTTATCCCTCTTAACTGATAAATTTTTTCGATGGCTTTTTGATTTGTGATATCACAGCCTAGACCGTAAATGGTATCGGTAGGGTAAATAATTAGGCCGCCTTTTTTCAATACATCAACAACCTGCTCAATAGCTTTTTCGTTAGGGTTGTTTTCGTAGATTCTGATCAGCATAATAGTTAAGTTGAACCTGTTTAGTTTATTTCTTTATATTGATAAGCAGGCTTTATTTGGGTATTGACAAAGATTCCTGACGATTCTCCCTTAAGTACTAAGCTTTTATATTTCTTCCAAACGCTTTGCTCAACATCAAAATAATGATAAACTTTTCCGCCTTCATACCCAACTTCCAGAATCTTTTTTTCTTCCGAATAGTCAATGTAGATCGTGGTGCCGGAGTCAGGAGTACTCAATTTATTCTCAGTTTTAAGCTCTCCTGATCTCATGTAAACAAAAGTTCAAAAACGAACTCTTTGTTTATTTAAATCTAGAATTCAGCATTCTTAGGTGTTCTTGGAAAAGGAATCACATCCCTGATGTTAGTCATTCCGGTTACGAATAAAACTAAACGTTCAAATCCCAAGCCAAAGCCTGAATGTGGAGCCGAACCAAAACGTCGGGTGTCAAGATACCAATCCATTTCTGCTATTGGAATATGCAAATCTTCCATGCGTTTTTGTAATACTTCAAGGCGCTCTTCCCGTTGCGAACCACCAACAATTTCACCAATTCCCGGGAAAAGAATATCCATTGCACGTACCGTTTCTTTCCCTTCAGCATCACCTTCGTTTCTGCGCATGTAAAACGATTTGATAGCCGCAGGATAATTGGTCAGGATAACCGGTTTTTTAAAATGCTTTTCTACCAGGTAACGCTCGTGTTCCGATTGTAAATCTGCACCCCAATCGTCTATCAGATACTTAAACTGCTTCTTTTGATTTGGTTTAGAGCTTTTTAAGATGTTGATTGCTTCGGTATAAGTTAAACGCTCGAAGTTGTTCTCTAAACAGAAATTAAGTTTGGCGAGTAAATCAAGCTCAGAGCGTTCATTTTGAGCTTTCTGTTTTTCTTCCTCAAGGAGCCGATTTTTTAAGAACTCAAGCTCATCAGCACAATTATCTAAAGCGTATTTGATAACGTACTTTAATAATTCTTCAGCAAGATCCATATTGTCATGGATATCATAGAAAGCCATTTCGGGCTCGATCATCCAGAATTCGGCAAGGTGGCGGGTAGTATTGGAGTTTTCTGCTCTGAAAGTTGGTCCGAAGGTATAAACTTCGCCAAAAGCCATTGCTGCCAGTTCACCTTCCAACTGACCCGAAACAGTCAGGTTAGTTGATTTTCCGAAGAAATCTTCTTTATAATTAACGGTGCCATCTTCATTTCTTGGCACACTGACGACGTGCTGCCACCAATTTACCTTAAGATGTGATA
>JANMZB010000396.1:0-3139 GCA_031382725.1 Sphingobacteriaceae bacterium
TGTGATCGGTTGTTCAATATGGGCGATGTCAATAAAAATAATACGTTTGGGAAACAAAAACGTAGTCAAATTCGGAATAAAATTCAACAAGCGAAAATCATCAAGTATAAAATGAGTGACCTAGTAGCCGAATACTTCTCCAATACAAAAGTCCAGTCATTATTCAGCAACGCAATTTCCCCCAACGTGAAAGACTCTCCCGCAAACGATTTTGATGTATATATAGGAACTTCAAAAGCATTCCGATCTAACAAAAGTATACCAAATGATTACATTTTGGTTCCGACAGAATTTGAGAATTTTCAACAAATGATTACTTCTTTTTTTTGTAATGTATTCATCGACTCTCAAATGGACGATCGAATACAACAAATTTGTTCCAGTGACGAGTTGATTATGATTGTCGTCACGGTGAAACAAAGACAAATTAAAGAAAAAAGATCGACAAAGCTTTTCCATGATTCTATAATTGCTAGTGCGATATTTTATCCACAGCAAAATTACAATTACTTAATACTCATCGGAGTATCCAACCAACTCCATCAAAAGAAGACATTTTCAGGAAATTATGGTATTGGATCTTTCCTACTCTCAACAATAGACGAAATAGGAAAATGCATGACCTCGAAGTTTTATCCTATTTACTGTCAAGTTGTGAAGAAATCCAAAACGAAGGAGTTTTATCGCAAAATTTTTTTTTATAACGTGGCTAAGAATAGTTCAGTTCTGAAAACAATTATACAAGATTGTTCCAACATTGTCATCCAAGATACCAGTAATACGATGTTATGGTGGAAGTCACAAGGACCGATATACAACATTACTGGAGCGTGGGTGGCTAATTACCATGATCAAGATGAAGTTATCAAAGAAATTTTCATCAGTGGAAAGCATATTTTCTTCGGTGATGATTGTAATAACAAAATCACCAAAGACAGTCGATTTATCAATGTCTCAAGCATACTACTCGACAAATATAAATGGAATTCATGGGATATAGACTCCAAATTTGTGGATGAAAAACTTGAAGATCCTCCTGTACCAGAAAATGTTAAAATAACATCAGAATATATTGAAAGTAGATGGAGTAACGATGGTACTGTAATCCGTGGCGGCGACGAGATATTAGAAAAAATGATCAATTTAAACACCGTTGAAAAAACTATTGAAATATATGATCAAGGTCAAGGAAAGAGTGAAGATGCAAATTGTGGTTTCATAATTATGTCCATACTTTTGCTGGGAACACCTTCACAGAGCTATTTATTTCGGATGTTTTTTGCATACATTTATAAATGTATGTCGTATCTACGAAATGATCATTGGTTTTTCAGTTACGAACAGGTCACCAATCACCATGAAGAATATCTTAATCTATTTATTTATGGATTTAGTGAACAAGCCGACAGAGTTTATCAATTCATTGATTTTAAAACAAAACTGATGCAATATTATCATTTACCTATCATAAAAGAAGATGAGTTTAACTCATTCACTTCGCATATGCAACCACATGACATCAAACGAATATACAGTGCTGTGTCGAGGTGTTACTTGAGTACCCAATTTTTTTGCGATATGGGTGATTTTAGCATAATATCAAGTGTATTTCAATGTGATATTGTGACAACTGTTACGACCTTAAAGGATGAGTCTTATGACGATCATCTCCGGCGACCATGGAATTTAATATTTAACAATGCTCCATCAGTTTTAAATTTTATGCATCAATCCAACATCAAAAAGTCTAAACAAACTGAGACAAACAAACAACGGCCGGTATTTCTCATTGCTCAAGTTCATTGCACTCATTTCGTAATTCTTCGGACTGTGCAAAAAATTAACTTACAAGTAGGAACAAAGAAACAATTATTCACATCCAATGAAAAAACAAGCATAGATAGAAATATTCACGAAAATGTTCCCACCAAATTGACTAGTGAAACACTTGCAGAAATTAATAATACTCAAATGACACCTGTCACCAAAAAACGCAACGATGAAATGCTACAAAATATGACGCCGGAAGAACTCAACGTACATAATGGAAGGCAAATAGCTTACACACTAAACGCAATGTTGGAACAGTTATCACCTGTTAACATTCTCACACCCAAAAAGAAACAACTAAATAATTTAACCAAGAACAATAGCAACGATGTCATTATGACTCCAGCCAAAGAAAACAATGTTTCGGTAATCGGAGAACAAACTGTTAACATAGAAAACGAAATGTCACTTCCAACAAACGAGCAGCAAGCATTCACGACTCCAACACGGCTCATAGAGACAGCTACTACTGAACAACTGTCAATAAATAAATACAATGACAATGTTTTTACAAATAAAGCTCGACAAGAAGTCCCACCAACGGAGGTAGCTCAACAAGAAGTGCCCCCGCTGGAGGTGTCCCCCACTCAGCATATGATGATTCAGCAAGAAGTCCAACCAAAGGAGGCGTCTCATAGCAAGCAACAATTGGTAGTTCAAGATCTAAATCTGCCACAAAAAATACAGACTTCTACCCCTGAATCATCATTACCAACTGAAGCCAACGATGGTTCACTTACAACAGAAAACCAGCCAGCAAAGACTTTGATAAAGCCAACGATGAAAGTCAACACGAAATCACCAGAAAAGACTAGACATAGTAAGTCTAAAAGAAAAAAGGTAAATCAAGTTTCGAATTTCCTTCCAAAAAAAAGGAAATTACCTACTGATGGTCAGAGTCCTAATGATGTCACAATTACCAATTCACAATCTGAAGCAATATCTACAATTACTCCAACGGCCGATATTAATTTAGACAACACCAACAATCGAAATGATATGCCGACAATAACTGATAAGAAAACTACTCGACTTACGGCAATAGTTAGTCAAGAAGGCAGATGTGTATATCATCGTTTCCCCATTTCTTTTAATTCACATGTGAACAACACAAATGTGAAAACACGGGCTGATACCACTTTATCATGTGATGGGTACAATGACGTATACCCGCAATCATCCATTCCAACTAAATTCCAAAAGTTAATTATGGAATATTCCAGAATAGGGTATAATCGTTTAATAACTGGATCTCGTCTAGATGACGAACCTAACGCATCAATAATGCGACCCTTTGGTGGAATTGAAG